>JADLDQ010000182.1 GCA_020846575.1 Burkholderiales bacterium | reverse complement strand
GCTGATGCGCTACGCGAAGCTGGTGGGACGCGAGAACGTGGTCGCGGGCGTGGACTGCGGCTTTGCGCAGGGGCTGGCCGTCGCGCGCGTGCACCCGGACATCATGTGGGAGAAGTTCCGCATGCTCGCCGAGGGCGCGCGCATCGCCAGCCGCAGGCTGTGGAACTGAACCAGGGAATGCGACGCTCGCCCCGGCAGCTCCGGCGCGCAACCGCGCAGCGAAGCGCCGCGCCGAACTTCTCGCCCGTGTGCGTGCGGCGTAACCCGGGCAAGGCGCGCAAGGTCACGGCGGGCGCCACGGCCTGGCACGTCGCGGGCGGGAGGCGCTTCGATGCGCAGCCGCGACGGACGGCACTGTCCGAATCCGCCCGGAGGTACCGAAAACCCACGATACTTGCCGGGTTTCTCGGCCCCGGCGGCATGCCCCTGCCGATCGTGACGCGCATCGACACCGGGATGCGCAAGGTGCCCGCGTGCCAGACGGGACGGACGATGCCGCTGCGCCTCGTGTTTGACCTTGATCAAGAGCGATCTGCCCGGGTGCGGACACTCTGTCGGCAGGCAGGGCCCGCAGCGGTCTGAAACCGCGCATGAACCCGCTCAACCCGATCACCGAACGGACGGCTCGCATGGATGCCATTGTGGAACTCGAACACGCGCGCGACGACGCCTGGGTGCCTTCCTCCTGCGCGCTGTGTTACGGATCGTGCTCCATCGTCGCGCACCGCGTCGACGGGGTGGTGGTGAAGATCGAAGGCAATCCCGAGAGCACCATCAACAAGGGGCGCCTGTGCGGCAAGGGCGTCTCCGGGATCATGTCGCACTATGATCCCAACCGCCTGACCAGGCCGCTGCGACGTACCAATCCGAGGAAAGGACTGAACGAGGATCCGTGCTGGAAGGAAGTGAGCTGGGATGAAGCGCTCACCGAGGTCGCCGCGCAACTGAAGCGCGTGCGCGACGACGACCCGCGCAAACTGCTGGTACAGCGGACCACCACGCTCACCGCCGGCCGCATCCCGCTGTACGCCTTCGGCAACGCCTTCGGTACCCCCAACTATTCGACCGCGGGCGGCGGGCTGCACTGCGGCAACGGCGCGCACCTGATCTCGGGCATCATGCACGCGTCCTGGTCGGTGATGCCGGACTTCAACTACTGCAACTACGCGCTCTACTTTGGCGCCTCCAAGGGCCACGGGGCAGGTCACGCTTCGGCCGCCAATATGGGCCTTGCCGCGGAGGCCCGCGCCCGGGGCATGAAGATGGTGGTGGTGGACCCGATGTGCAATTTCGCCTCCGCCAAGGCGAGCGAGTGGGTGCCGCTTCGAGTGGGGACCGACGGCGCGCTGGCGCTCGCCCTGTGCAACGTGCTCGCGAACGACCTGGCGTGCATCGACGCTCCTTACCTGCGCGAGAAGACCAACGCGCCCTATCTCATCGGCCCGGACAAGCGCTACGTGCGCGATGCCGCAACCGGCAAGCCGCTGGTCTGGGATGTCGCAGCCGGCGCGGCGCGCCCGTTCTGTGACGCGCGCGCCGGCGACATGGCGCTGGAAGGCGATTACGAGGCGAACGGCGTACGCTGCCAGCCGGCGTTCCAGAAGCTGCGCGAGCACCTGAGGAAGTTCACGCCGGAGTGGGCCGAGGCCATCACCACCGTACCGGCCGCCAACGTCCGGCGCATTGCCGGAGAGTTCGCGCGCGAGGCGCGCGTCGGCAGCACCATCGTGATCGACGGGGTCACGCTCCCCTACCGGCCGGTCGCCGCCATCGCCTTCCGCGGCGCACAGGGCCACATGAACTCGGCCTACGCCTTCTACGCCATCGACCTGCTGAATCAACTGGTGGGCGCCTCCGACGTGGTGGGGGCCTGCATGGGGTTCAGCCCGGTGTGCCACGGCTTCCCGGAGACCGGGCGCCCGCGCTATGCGCCCGCGCCGGACGCCGACGGACTCATGGTCGCCGGCACCTGGATGACCTATCACAAGCCTTACCCGATCGGCGAGCCGTGCCTGCCGAACAAGGTCGGCCTGCAGGACCTGTTCCCGATGAGCCAGGCCTCACCGTTCCTGGATTCCGACGACCGGGAGAAGCTCTGGCAGAGTCTGGAGCTGCCCTATCGCCCGGAGGTGATGCTCAACTTTGGCGCGAACCTGCTCATGAGCATCGCCAACCGCGAATCCCTGGCGCGCTCGCTCGCCAGCTACAAGTTCGTCGTCTCGATCGACATCTTCGAGACCGAGACCACGCGCTTCGCCGACGTGGTGCTGCCCGACTGCGGCAACCTCCAGATTCTCGATCCGCGCTCCAACTACCCGTTCATCTTCAGCTTTCCCTCGGGTACGGGGGAGTGGTGCTGGCCGATCCGCCAGCCGGTGGTGCCGCCGCAGGGTGAGCAGCGGCCGTTCCAGGACATCCTGCTGGAGCTGGCCGACCGCATGGGGTTCCGCACCGAGATGAACGCCGCCTTCAACGCCGCGCTTGACCTCGCGCCGTCCTATCGCCTGTCGGGGGACAAGCGCTATACCTGGGAGGAGATCTGCGACGCGGAGCTGAAGAGCAATTTCGGACCCGGACGCGACCTCGCCTGGTTCCGCGAGCACGGCCTCGAGCGCTGGCCGAAGAAACCCGAGGAGGTCTACTGGCGGCCCTTCATCGACGTGCGGGTGCCGGTCTACTGGGAGTTCATGGTCCCGCTGTACGAGAAGACCAACGCCATCACCGCCCCGCGCGGGCTGCCGCTGCCGCGCGAGTACTACGAGCCGCTGCCCGATCACCTCGCGTGCCCTTCGCACCACTGCACCGCGCCGGGCTTCGACCTGTACGCCTTCTACTACCGCGATATCGTGCACACCAACAGCTTCACCATGGAGAACCCCTGGCTGGACGAGGCCGCGCAGCTCGACCCGAATTCCTACGCGATCGCCATCAACGCGCAGACCGGGCGCGCGCAGGGCTTGACCGAGGGCATGCGGGTCTGGGTCGAGACTGAGACCGGGCGCCGGGTGCAGGGCCGGGTGCGCCTGACCGAGGGCATCCATCCCGAGGGACTGGGCGTGGGCGCCTGCGCCGGCCACTGGGGCGAAGGCATGCCGGTGGCGCGCGGCAAGGGCGTGTTCTTCAACGAGCTGCTGGAGATCGACTGGAATCACGCCAGCCCGGTCAACTTCAACCTCGACTTGTGCGTGCGGGTGAAGGTGACGCCGATCGAGACGCCGCGCTGAGCGCCGGGACACGAGGGGTGCAGCGCGCGGTAAAGCACCCTCGGGCCGGCCGCAGGCAAAAAAAAAGGCGGACCTTCGGTCCGCCTTCGTCCTCCCGGCCCAGCTAGGGAGACTCAGTAGACTGTGCTGCCAGGGCGTGGAACTTGGTGGGCTGCGGCGGGAGATCGCTCACGCTCGTCTCCTGCCTGTCCCGCAGCGCGCGTCTTACCGACTGGTGCAGCTGCGGGTGGTTGGCCTTCAGGTACTCGAGAACTTCCAGATCCTCCCTCTTGATCTTCGCGATGTCGAGCTGCTCGATGTGAACCAGTCGGAGCAACTCGCGCACCGGCTTGGGCATGTTTCGTCCACTTTCGTAGCGCGAACCGCCGCTCTGGGTAACTCCAATTCGCGTCCAGAACTCCTGCTGGTTGAGACCCAGACGCAACCGGATTTCTCTGGGGTTCAGGACAGGTTCAAAAAGCTTCATTTCACAACGCTCCTTGTGCCGATCCCCTTTTGCACTTCACACGGAGCATTCCGCATGCCAGTCACCTATGCGCGCTGCAACGCGCGCTGCATAGCGGGCCTGCGAACGGCCTCGAACATCGTGGTGGCGGTAACGGATTTACTATAAGATTCAAGCCTCTTTCAGGTAGTTTCCATGGCACTCATCGTCCACAAGTACGGCGGGACCTCGGTTGGCAGTGCGGAAAGAATCAAGGCCGTGGCGCAGCGGGTCGCGAAATGGCAGGCCGCAGGCCACCAGCTGGTTGTCGTAGTTTCGGCAATGAGTGGAGAAACCAACAGACTCCTCGGGCTTGCACGGGCGGTACAACCCGAACCCGATCCGCGGGAGCTGGACGTGGTGGCCTCGACCGGCGAGCAGGTCACCATCGGCCTGCTCGCGATGGCACTGAAGCAGCGCGGCCTGCCGGCGAAGAGCTTTACCGGCGCGCAGGTGCGCATACTGACCGACTCGGCGTTCACCAAGGCGCGCATCCGGCAGATCGACGTGGAGCCGATGCGCTACGAGCTCGCAAGAGGAAGCGTGGTCGTGGTGGCCGGGTTCCAGGGCGTGGACGAGGCGGGCGACATCACCACGCTCGGCCGCGGCGGATCGGACACCACCGCGGTGGCGCTGGCCGCGGCGCTGCGCGCGCACGAGTGCCTCATCTACACCGACGTGGACGGCGTCTACACGGCGGACCCGCGCGTGGTCAGCGACGCGCGCCGGCTGGCGACAGTCACCTTCGAGGAGATGCTGGAACTGGCGAGCCTTGGATCCAAGGTTCTGCAGATCCGGTCGGTGGAGTTCGCGGGCAAGTACAAGGTGCCACTGCGGGTTCTCTCGAGCCTGAGCGATCCGGACACCCCGCTCGCCGAAGAATCAACGTCCGGCACGCTCATCACCCTGGAGGACGATCAGAAGATGGAAGAAGCCATCATCTCAGGTGTCGCGTTCAACCGCGACGAGGCGAAGATCACCGTGGTCGGTGTGCCGGACCGGCCCGGCGTCGCGTACGCGATCCTCGGCCCGATCGGCGAGGCCAACATCGACGTGGACATGATCATCCAGAACGCCGGCGTGGACGGCATGACCGACTTCTCCTTCACCGTCAACCGCGGCGAGTTCCAGAAGGCGCTCGAGGTGCTCAATACGCGCGTGAAGGATCACATCAAGGCGAGCGAAATCCGCGGCGACAACAAGGTGTGCAAGGTCTCGCTGGTCGGTGTGGGCATGCGCACCCACGCGGGGGTCGCCTCCAAGATGTTCCGCACGCTCGCCGAGGAAGGGATCAACATCCAGATGATCTCGACCTCCGAGATCAAGGTTGCGGTGGTGGTGGACGAGAAGCACGTGGAGCGTGCGGTGCGCGCGCTGCACCGCGCATTCGATCTGGACCAGGCGGCGTAGTCCGCGCCGCCGTACCCGTGCGCCGCTGCGGGCCGAGCGCCTCAGGCGGGGGTCACGAATCCGTCGAGCGCCTCGCCGCGGGTGCCCGGCAGCACCTGCACCGCCCTGCCGAAATCCGCTGCGCCGAGCGCGAGGCCGTGCACCGCAACGCCGGCGCGTTTCCCCGGTTCGCTCACCTCCAGCCCCGGGGGCGGGCAGGGCATTCCTTGCAGTGGTGTGCCGTTCATCGGAGCGGGCTGCTGCCCAGGGCGGTGCGTTCGACTAGACTATCCGGCACTGGCGCCGCCTCGTGGCGCCATTCCTTGGAGGAGGATATTTCATGGCTGCATTCAACGTGGTGCGCTCGCGCGTCAAAGCGGGGAACGAGCTGGCATTCGTCGACAGGCACCGCCGGCTGCGCGTGGATCTGTCCGGCTTCCAGCGCGGTTCGCTCGTCAGGACGGGCGAGAGAACCTTCTGCTTGATCGGCCAGTGGCGGTCGATGCAGGACATCGTCCAGGCGCGGCCGCAGATGGCCGGCATACTGGACGGTATGCGCGAACTGCGCGAGGAGCTGGGCGGCGGACCGGGTCTGACCGGCCCGGTGTCCGGGGACTCGGTGCACGATTTCGGCCCGTAGCCGCCGCGTCGAGGTATGGCCTTCGTACAGGGTCTGGCGGCCGGCTCGCGGGTACTGATCACCGGCGGACTGGGCTTCATCGGTTCGAACCTCGCCCGTCGCCTGGTGGACCTCGGGGCCGAGGTCACGCTGCTGGACAGCCTCATCCCTGAGTACGGCGGCAATCCCTTCAACGTGGCCGGCATCCGCGAACGGGTGACGGTCAACATCTCGGACGTGCGCGATGCGCACGGCATGCGCTACCTGGTGCGCAACAAGGATGTGCTGTTCAACCTTGCCGGCCAGACCAGCCACGTGGATTCGATGCTGGATCCGCACACCGACCTGGAGATCAACTGCCGCGCGCAGCTCTCCATCCTGGAGTCCTGCCGGACCCACAACCCGGGGATCCGCGTGGTGTTCGCGAGCACCCGGCAGGTGTACGGCAGGCCCGAGCGGCTGCCGGTGGACGAGTCGCACCCGCTGCGCCCGGTGGATGTGAACGGGATCAACAAGATGGCGGGCGAGTGGTACCACGTCCTGTACAACGAGGTGCACGACCTGCGCGCCTGCGCCCTGCGGCTCACCAACACCTACGGCCCGCGCATGCGCGTGAAGGACGCGCGCCAGACTTTCCTCGGCATCTGGATCCGGCTGCTGCTCGAAGGCAAGGCGTTCGAGGTGTGGGAGGGCGCGCAGCTGCGCGACTTCACCTACGTCGACGATGCGGTAGAGGCGCTGCTCCTGGCGGCTTTCTCGCCGGAGGCCTGGGGCCGGGTGTTCAACCTCGGCGGGGAACGCGCCATCAGCCTGCGCCAACTCGCCGCGCTCCTGGTGGAAGTCGCGGGCGGGGGCGAGTTTACGTCGAGCGCCTATCCGGTGGATCGCAAGCGCATCGACATCGGGGACTATTACGCCGACTACGGCAGCATCCGCTGCGTTCTCGGCTGGGAGCCCAGAGTCCCGCTGCGCGAGGGGCTCGCGCGCACGCTTGCGTATTACCGGCGACACCTGCCGCAATACCTGTGACGGCGCCGGGATGCGAGCGACCGAGCGCCAGCAGATTCCGCAGGCCGACCCGCGCGCCGGCTACCTCGCGCATGCCGCCGAGATCGACGCCGCGCTGGCAGGCGTGCTGCAGCGGGGTCGCTACACGCTCGGCCCCGAAGTGGCGGCGTTCGAGGTCGAATTCGCTCGCTGGCTCGGCGCCGCCCACGCCGTGGGCGTCGCGAACGGAACCGAGGCGCTGCATCTCGCCTTGCGCGCCTGCGGCATCGGGCCTGGCGACGCGGTGGTCACCGTCTCGCACACGGCGGTGGCCACGGTGGCCGCGATCGAGCTGGCGGGCGCCGTGCCGGTGCTCGCCGAGATCGATGCGCCCAGCTTTACCCTGGACTGCAACCGTCTCGAGGATGCGCTGCGGCGCGCCGCGCCGCGCAATCTCAAGGCCATCGTGCCGGTGCACCTGTACGGGCATGCCTGCGACATGCCGGCGGTGCTGGAGATCGCGCGGCGTCGCGGCCTGCTCGTGATCGAGGACTGCGCGCAGTCCCACGGCGCATCGCTCGCCGGGCGCATGACCGGCACCTGGGGCGACGCCGCCGCGTTCAGCTTCTATCCGACCAAGAACCTGGGCGCGATCGGCGACGCGGGGGCGGTCACGACCGGCGATGCGGCGATCGCAGCGCGCGTGCGCGCGCTGCGCGAGTACGGCTGGCGGGAGCGGCGCGAGAGCGAGTTCGCGGGAACCAACGCGCGCCTGGACGAGATGCAGGCGGCGATCCTGCGGGTGAAGCTGCGCCACCTCGACACAGCGAACGCGAGGCGCCGGGCCATCGCCGGCCAATATACGCGGCTGCTTGCACCCTGCGGACTGGCGCTTCCGGCGGCCGCGCCCGGCGCCGCCCACGTCTATCACCAGTACGTCGTGCGCACGCCGCGCCGGGATGCGCTGCGCGACTTTCTCGACGCGCGCGGCATCGCAACGATGATCCACTACCCGATGCCGGTGCACCTCCAAAGCGCCTACCGGGCCCGCGCTCCGCTCCTGGAGGAGCTCGTTCTGACCGAGGCGATGGCCTCGGAGGTTCTCAGCCTGCCGATGTACCCGGAACTCACCGATGGGCAGGTGGAGCGGGTTGCAGAGGCGCTTGCCACTGCTGCCCGATAGCCGAACCCGCTCCGGGCGCGTCGATGAAGGAGGAAGGCGGCGTGCCCGGCCTGTTACCCGGCCCCGTCGGGCGTGTGGACCCTGAGCGCGACTCCACAGCGCCTGCCGGTGGCTTTCGAGCTTCGGCCGAGCGATCCGGCGGACCCCAGCGTTGCGGGTGGATTCGAGCGGCTCGCCGCGTCGATCGGTTCCGTTTTTGACACATCGCAACAGGTATATGACTACTCGTTTGCTGTTTATAACTATATGAGATATAAAGGACTTGAAACATGAGTAAATTAGTCGTATATTCTTGACTGTGCGGCGCACAACGCCGTGAAATGTAGAGGGGATATACCATGTCCGCAAGCCTGCACTACCGCTCCGAGGGCCTGAACCAGGGCTCCTCCAGACAAAACTCCGCCGCAGGTTCCGCCCGGTCCGGATGCAAGGGTGACCGCGCGGCCGCCTCCAAGGCCAGCGACCGGCTCAGGGCCCTGAGGCGCCAATACCTCAGTCCGTTCGTCTGCGACCTGCTCGAGCGGCTGGACTGATCGGGGGGATCCAAGCCCCACCCCGCCCGGGTCGCAGCGGGAACGCGCTCCAGCGCAGGGTTGATCGGCTGCCCCGAGGGCAGCCAGCCCGTGAAGGACCACCCTGGAACCGCCCTCGGGTGCAGCCAGGAACTCTCACGCCTCGGTGGCGAACGGTCGCGGGCGCCCCCTCGGGGACGAGGCGAGGGTTCCCGCCCGGCTCAATGTCCGAGCATGCGCCACTTGCGCAGAGCCTTTTCCTGCACCTCCTTGGGGTAGCACTCGGCGAATGACTGGCGCACCGGGAGTTCCTCTCTAGGCCAGTCCACCGGCCAGGTGCAGTCGTAGTACACCCGCGCGCCCATGCGGTGCCGGCGTTCGTGCTCCGAGAGCCACGGGATCAGCGGCCAGGCGGTGGCGTGGTCGAACTTGTTGATGCCCCGCATCGGGTGGCACTTGGTCATCAGGGCGTGGAATACCTGCCGCAGGTCGCAGGGATCGACATCGTCCTCGACCACGATCACGCTGGGGGTAAGCAGGCCGTGGCGCGCGCTCCAGATCACGTGCGCGACTTCGCCCGCGATGCCGTAATAGGCGTTCTTCACCGACACCGCGATCGCGTGGCTCGCGCCCTCGACGATCAGGTAGGCGCCGCTGACCGGCAGGCCCTTCGAGCGCAGCTCGTCGAGAAACTGGGCGCTCTTGTTCACGGAGAACACCGAGGCCGAATCGTCCAGCGGCACGCCCGGGCAGGAGAAGGTGAAGATCGGATCGTCGCGGAAGGTGATCGCCTTGACGCGGATCACGGGCTTCGGGCTCGCCAGGCCCGAGCGGTAGCCGGTGTATTCCCCGAATGGACCCTCGTCGCGCTCCTCCCCGGAGACGAGTTCACCCTCGATCACGATCTCCGACCGGGCGGGCACCAGCAGGTCGCTCGACTCGCACTTCACCAGCTCCACCGGCGCGCGGCGCAGGCCGCCTGCGACGTCCACCTCCGAGACGCCGTAGGGCACCGGCGTGGCGGCGCAGAAGGTGGTGATGGGGTCCGAGCCCAGCACGACCGCGACCGGCATTGGCAGGTTCCCGGGCGCGTACTTCTGGGCGGCCATGGTCCCCAGGTGCTTGGGCGCAGGCGCGAGCACTCCGAAAGACCTGCCGTCGTGCAGCATGTGGCGATACATGCCCCAGTTGATCCAGCCGCTGCCGAGGTCCTGCGTGACGGTGAGGTGCCAGGTTCCGAGGTAACGCCCGCCGTCGCCCTCGTGGATGAAGGGGACGGGGAACGCCAGCAGGTCGAGCGCGTCGCCCGTGACGATGTTCTGCTTGCACGGGCCGGTCTTCACGGTCACCGGTTTCACCGGGGCCTTCTGCCGCTTCAGGTATTCCTCGATCAACTCGCGCATGGGCGTCTCGGGCGCCATGTCCATGGCGATGGCGATGCGCCTGAGGTTGGCGAGCACGCAGCTCGCCATGCGGCCCCTGGGATAGTCCTTGACCTTCTCGAAGAACGGCGCCGGCAGGCCCGCTTCCAGCGAACGGCGCGTGATGGCGCCGGCTTCCAGGTTCCAGTCAACTTCCTCCTTGAAGCGCGCGAGTTCGCCCTCCTCCTCCAGGCGCGCCAGGAAATCCCTCAGGTCGTTGAACGGCATGCGCCACTCTCCTCGTCACGGTGCGGCCGGATGCGAGCCCGCGCACGCCGCGGGACCTCGCCAGCGTGAGCCTCGCGGCGGCGCACCGAGGCGACGCCGGCCGGGCCTCGCGCGAGGTCCCTTGCGCTCTGTACAGCCCCTCTGTACAGCCCGGCCCGCGGATTGTAGCATGGCCATTCCGTTGGATATTAGCCAATGCCGGGTCCAGGCTGCGCCTTCCGGTCCCGTTCCGTCCCCCGGAGACTCGCCGCCCATGCCGAATCGCCGCCAGACCGCTCCAGGACCGCCGCGGGGCATCCAGTCGGCCAGCGTCGGCCTGCGCATACTCAAGGTCCTGGTGCAGGCAGGCGGGCCGCTGCAGTTGCGGGAAATCGCGGCCGGCGCGGGGATGGATGCGAGCAACGCGTATCGCTACCTGGTGAGCTTCTGCGGGGCGGGACTCGTGGCGCAGGGTACCGACAGCCGCTACGACCTGGGACCGTTCGCCATCGAGCTGGGTCTGGCCGCGCTCAGCCGCATCGACGGACTCGACGCCGCCGTGAAGGCATTGGCGGGCCTCGTCGACAGCGTCGGCCTGGACGGCCATGTCTGCGTGTTCGGTCCGGCGGGCGTGACGGTGGTGCGCTGGCTCGGTCGCCCGCGCGAGGTCGTGATCCGCGTGAGCGAGGGCGCGATCCTCGGACCGTCGGCGAGCGCGACCGGCCGGCTCTGGGGAGCGTTCCTGGATGGCGCCCTGTTCGAACCGCTGCTGGCGGCGGATCTCGCCCGCCGCTCGGCGGCGGGCGGTGCCTCGAAAAAGGACCTGCGGGCCGAGTGCGAGCGGCGCATCGAGGCGGTGCGCCGCGTGGGACTGAGCCTGTCGCGGGGCGAGCGCCGGGTCGGCATCGACGCGCTGAGCGGGCCGGTGTTCGATCGCGACGGATCGCTTGCCTTCTCGCTCACACTGATGGGGCCGCCGCACAGCTTCGATGCGCGCATGAACGATGTGCCCGCCCGCCGCCTGCGCGAGACGCTGGTCGGCATCTCGCGCGAACTCGGCGCAGGGCGCACGGCTCTGGCGCGCTATCCGTGGCTCGCCCGGGGACCAGGAACGGTACCACCGGCCTTTTCCCCGCCCGTGCCGCAACGAGAGTCGGTCCGGCGTGCTGCACGGATCGGTGCTATGCCTTCCAGTCGATCTCGTATGCGAAGGCGTAAGCGCTCATGATCGTCCTCGCCCGGTCTTCGGCCTGCGCATCGCGCGCCCCGTCCGCGCAGGCGAGCTGGATGCGGGCGCGCATGCCCGCCGCCGGTGTATCCGCGACTTCGACGCTCGCGCTGACGCCGGCGCCGCAGAGCGGAGCGAGGGCCGCTTCGAACTCGCGCTGCGCCGCGTCGCAGCGCAGGGGTGGCTTGGAGATCTTGCCCACGTCGGTGAGCGGCAGCCGCTCCAGGATGTGCACCGCGACCGGGGCGGCGCCTCGCTCGGGTATGTGCTTGCGCGCGAATTCCCGGATCTCCTCGGCGCCGGCCGACGCACCCGCGCGCAACTGGACGTAGGCGACCGGCAGTTCGCCCGCGTAGCTGTCGGGCCTGCCGACGGCGGCGGCGATCTCGACCGCCGGGTGCTGCATCAGCGTCTCGTCGATGAGGCTCGCGTCGATGTTGTTGCCGCCGCGGATGATGAGGTCCTTGATCCTGCCGGTCACCCAGATGTAGCCGTCCTCGTCGATGCGGCCGAGGTCTCCGGTATTCAGCCAGCCGCCGGGAAAGAACAGGGCGCGGTTCTGGCTCTCGTCCACGTAGCCGGCGGTCACGCCCGGGCCCTTGACGGCGATGACACCGGGCTCGCCCGGCGCGCCGTCGCGCAGGTACGCGCCGGCGCGATCCACGATCACCGTCTTGAGTTTCGTGTAGGGCAGGCGGATGCCGCTCGCGCCGTAGCGGGGCGGGCCCCAGCGGGGCGACAGGCACGCCGACGCGGTGTTCTCGGTGAGTCCGTAGTTGGCGCGGATGCTCACACCGAACTTCTCCTCGAAGGCGCGCGCGGTCGCGACCGGCAGCCCCATCGATCCCGTGTTGGCGAACTTCTGCAGGCTCGACAGGTCGGCGCCGCCCGCCGGCAGGTCGATCAGTGCGGCCAGCAGGGTCGGCGGTGCCGAGATCTCGGTGACGCGGTATTTCTCGATCAGCTTCCAGTGGTTGGTGCGGGTCGCGGGTGCACGGTAGCCGTGCGCTGACGTGATGACCACCGTGACGCCGTGCGACAGCGCGCTGAACGTGCGGTTGACGATGCCGCCCGAGTGGAACAGCGGCGTCCCCGCGAGCCAGACCTCGCCCGGGCCGTGACCGAGCACCCAGTGATAGGCGTGGCACTTGTAGGCGATGCCGCGGTGGCTGAGCCTGGCGAGCTTCGGCAGCCCGGTGGTTCCGCCCGTGGCGCAATAGATGGCGGTGTTCTCGGGACGCAGTTCGCGCTCGAAAGAAAGCGCATCGGCGCGCTCGGCGGCGATCATCGCGCCGAATTCCCGGTCCGCCGCGGCGGTACCGCCCGGTCCACGCACCTGGATGACGTGCCGGATACCGGGGGTGAGTTCGAGCACGTCGCGCGCCGTCTCCCAGATGTCGAAGCCGGGGCAGGGGCCGAGCGTTACCAGGACTTCGGCACCGGCCGCGGTCAGGATGCCCGCAATCTGGGACGCCTTCATCGCCCAGTTGACCGGGCAGAGAATGCCGGCCATGGGCGCGCCGCACAGCAGGAAGTAGTTCTCGGGCACCAGCGGCAGGAGCACGCCGGCAACGCCTTCGTGCCCTTGGAACAGGCGCCGCAGCAGGTTCGCCGTCTGGCGCACCTTGCCCATCAGTTCGGCGTAGGTGAGACTGAGCGCGGTCTCGTCCGGGTTCGCCTCGCGCAGGTAGTGCAGGGCTGTCCCGCAGGGATCGAGAGCCGCACCGGCATCGAGAACCTCCGGCAGGGTCCACGCCAGCGGGCGTTCCTCCAGGGGGATGCGCTCGAACGCCTCCACGTCGGCGATGGTACGGATGAGGGACTGGGTTGCGCTCACTGTGGTACTCCATGTGGTCGAACGGCCGCCGCAAGGCGCGGCGCATGGCAGCTCAGGGCGGCGGCCGGGCGCGCCAGGCGAATCGTGATCGCGCCACCGCCGATCGGGACGCGCCGCAGCCGCACTCGACATCTGCCTCGATGAACACGGATTCGACGCGGAATCTTAAGAAGTGCCGAACGACGATTCAATCGGCGCACACGCCCGTCGCTGCAATACCTCAAAGGTACATAACTTTGACGTTTTGATTGACGCCGGCCTGCGGCCGCTCTTATTCTGCGCGGCCAGGAGGAGCGGGTCATGGGGTATTTCATCGGTACCGACATCGGCGGTACCTTCACCGATCTCGTCATGCTGTCCGAGGCCGGCGAGGTCACCATCGTCAAGTCGCCGACCACTCCCGAGGACCGCACGCGCGGCGTCCTGAACGCTCTGGAGTCCGCGGCCGCACGTCTCGGTCTGTCGCGCGACGCGCTGGTCGGCAGGCTCGAGTATTTCGCCCACGGCACCACCGCCGCGACCAACGCCTTCATCGAGAGAAAGGGCGTGAAGACGGGGCTGCTGATCACGCGCGGGTTCGCCGACACGCTGCGCATTCAGCGCTGCATGGCGAGCTGGGCGGGGCTCGCCGACCACGAGATCGCGCATTTCTCCCGCCGCACCATTCCCGAGCCCATCGTGCCGCTGGCGCTGGTCGAGGAGATCGAGGAGCGTATCGACGAGCGCGGTCAGGTGCTGGCGCCGCTGAACGAACCGGCCGCCCGGGAGGCCGTCCGGCGCCTCGCCGCGAAGGGCGTCGAGGCGATCGCCATCACGCTGTTGTGGTCGTTCCGCAACCCCAGGCACGAGCAGCGGCTGGAGAGCATCGTGCGCGAGGAGGCGCCCGGGATGTTCGTCACCGCCTCGTCCACGCTCATCCCGGTGCTGGGCGAGTACGAGCGGGCTTCGACCACCGCCATCAACAGCTATCTCGGCCCGGTGATCCACCGCTACATCAACGGGCTGGAGAGCGCCGTGCGACGCTGCGGCTACCGTGGTCCGGTCTCGATCATGGAGTCGGGAGGTGGCGTGCTACCCGCCTCCGAGGCGGCGTTTCAGGCGGCGAACCTGCTCACCTCCGGACCCGCCGGCGGCGTGCTCGCGTCGCAGAAGCTCGGCGAGCAACTGGGCTTGCGCAACATCATCACCAGCGACATGGGCGGCACCAGCTTCGACGTCGGCCTGATCGTGGACGGCCAGCCGCTCCTCGCGACGAGCCGCGAGGTGGGACGCTTTCACGTCGCGCTGCCGTCGATCAAGGTCACGGCGATCGGCGCGGGCGGCGGCTCCATCGCCCGGGTGCGCGACGGCCATCTCAGCGTGGGGCCGGACAGCGCCGGCGCCGAACCGGGTCCCGCGTGCTACGGGCGCGGCGGCACCGAGCCCACGGTAACCGACGCGGACCTCGTGCTCGGCATCACCGATCCCGCCTACTTCCTGGGTGGTGCCATGGCGCTCGACCTGGCAAAGGCGCGCGCCGCCATCGAATCGAGGATCGCCGGGCCGCTCGGCCTGGATGTCCACGAAGCTGCCGCGGGTATCCGCGAAGTGGCCAACAACCGCATGGCCGATCTGCTGCGGCGCGTGACCACGCGCTCGGGCTACGACCCGCGCGATTTCGTCATCTTCGCCTACGGCGGCGCCGGTCCGACCCACGCCCACCTGTACGGCTCGATCGCGGGCATCGGCACCGTGGTCGTGCCTGCCACGGCCTCTGGCCATTCCGCGCTCGGCGCAGTGACCGCGGACCGGCACCGATCGTTCTCGCGCGCCTTCGGGCAGCACGCGCCGCCGCGCTTCAGGAAAGCCTCGGACCATGTCGAGGCGGCCGCGCTCAACGAGGGCTTCGCCGAGCTCGAGCAGCGCTGCCGCGACGCGCTGGGCGAGGATTGCCGCATTCAGCGCCTGGTGGCGATGCGCTTTCGCCTGCAGGTTCACGAGCTGCCGGTCGAGGCGCCCGGCGGGGTGCTCAGCGCGCATGACCTGGACGAGCTGGTCGAGCGCTTCGAGCACAAGTACGAACGCATCTACGGCAAGGGCACGGCGCTGCGCAGCTCGGGCGTGGAATTCATCGTGCTGCGCACCGAGGCGATCGCGCCAGTACACAAGCCGCGTGCAGCGCCGCTCGCGAGCAGGGAGGGCGAGGCGCAACCGGTGGGTTCGCGCCGGGTCTACTTCTACAAGACGGGATTCCACGAGACGGCCGTGTTCCGTTCCTGCGACCTGGGTCCCGGTGCGCGCATCGCCGGCCCCGCGGTGGTCGAGCGCCCCGACACCACCATCATGGTGGGCATCGGCCAGAACCTCGAGGTCGAGCCTCTGGGCAACATGATCATCCGGCTCGGAAAGGCCTGACATGGGCGATACCAGGACGTTTGCGCCGCAGGTCTACGATTACGAACGCGTGGCCGTCGACCCGGTAACCTTCGAGGTGGTGCACCACCGCCTGATCTCCATCAGCGAGGAGCAGGCCGCCACGCTCTCGGCCATTTCGGGCTCGCCGCTCGTCAACGACGCCTCGGACTTCAACACGGGCATCTTCCGCGCCCGCGGCGAGATCGCCACCATGGGCAAGACCGTACTGTTCCACGCCGCGTCGGTCGCCGAGATGATCAAGCACATCATCGAGGACTGCTCGGTGAACCCCGGGATCCGGCCGGGCGACATGTTCCTGGTGAACAACCCCTACAAGGGCGCGCTGCACCAGCCGGACTTCGGCATGGTCGCGCCGGCCTTCCACGACGGGAAGCTCTACGCCTGGATCGGCGTGTGCGCCCACCAGCTCGACGTGGGCGGTGCGATGGGCGCCGCGGCGACCGAGGTCTACCAGGAAGGCATGCTGATTTCGCCGGTGCGCGTGGTGGAGAACGACGAGATCCGCAGCGACATCATGTCCGTGGTGCTGGGCATGTCGCGCATGTCGCAGAACCTCGCGCTCGACTTCCGCGGCATGATCGCAGCCAACCGCGTCGCGCTGCGCCGGCTGGAGGAGACCATCGCGCAGTACGGCATCGACACCGTGCTGTCGGTGATCGACGGGGCCATCGACGCCGCCGAGCGCGCGGTGCGCGCGCGGCTCGCCGAACTGCCCGACGGGGTGTACCGCTCGCAGAAGTACCTCGACCACGACGGCTACGAGAACCGGCTCTACCGCATCCACGTGGAGGCGACCAAGACGGGCGATCGGCTCACGCTCGATTTCTCGAAGTCGGCCGACCAGGTCGCGCGCTTCATGAACTGCACCGAATCGGGCCTGCTCGCGGGGCTGCGCGCGGGGCTGCTGCCCATCCTCGCCTACGACCTGCCCTGGAACGAGGGCGTGTTCCGCCCGATGGAAGTCATCGCCCGGCCCGGCTCGATGGTGTCGGCGAAGTTCCCCGCGCCGGTCAGCCAGGGGCCGCTCGGGGCCATGTGGATCGTCGAGATGGTGGTGACCGAGGCGCTGTCGCTCATGGTGGCCACGCATCCCCGGTACATCGCCGAGGCGCAGGCGGCGCCCAACGGCGGCCCCGACGGCTTCAACGTCACCGGCACCAACCAGCACGGCGAGCGCACCGCCGGCAGCACGCTCGACCAGATCTACGTCGGCGGCGGCGCCTACCACGACCACGACGGCCTTTCACCGCAGGGCCACCGCCACATCCCGGCGATCCGGCTGCAGAACGTGGAGCGCAACGAATCGCACGCACCGCTGCTGTACCTGTACCGCAAGTTCATACCCGATACCGGCGGCCCGGGACGGTACCGCGGCGGCGTCTCGGTCGGCCATGCCTACCTGCTGCACCAGGTGAAGATGATGCAGGCGCACTTCGCCTGCCACTGCTACGAGTCGCCGATCTCGACCGGGCTCTTCGGCGGTTACCCGGCTGCGTGCAACACGCGCCGGCTGCTGCGTCATTCGAGCGCCCGCCGTATGCTGGAGTCGGGGCGAATTCCTTACGACACCGCCGCCATCGAGGGGCAGTTCGAACCGCTCCCCGCCAAGGTCCGCGGGGCGGTCGACTTCAGCGACCAGGACTTTCACGAGTGCGCGCCGTCCGCGGGCGGCGGATGGGGCGACCCGGTCGAGCGCGACCCGGCGCTGGTGGCCGAGGACGTGCGCTGGAACGCGGTCTCCCGGGAAATGGCGAGCGAAGCCTACGGCGTGGTGATCGATGAGGACGGCTCGGTGGATGCCGCGGCGACCGGCGCGCGCCGTGCCGCCATACGCGCGCAGCGCCTGTCCTGGCCCCGGCACAAGACGCTCGAGAGCCCGCCAGCGCTTCTGTCCGGCGGCGCTGAAACCCTGTCGCTCTGGGGCGACCGCGCTAAGATCGAGCGCATGGCCGGCGGCGCCTACCTCGTGTGCGACTGCGGCCACGCCATCGCGCCGGCGAACGAGAACTGGAAGCTCTACGCGCGCCGGGCGAGCGCGACCGCAGCACAGCTCGGCCCGCGCATTGCGATGCACGCGGAACTCGAGGCCGTGCGCTACGCCTGTCCCGCCTGCGCGCGCCTGCACTGGGTCGAGGTGAAGCGCAAGGACGAAGAACCGCTGTTCGATATGGAGATCTTCCATGCCTGAGCACATCCTGCCCCTGCCGCCCCGATGGGAGAAAGACCTCGAATGCGGCTGGGTCGTCTTCAGGAGCGGCGCGACCGACATCCGTGGCTATTTCGCGAGACCCAAGGGGGGGACCAACCTGCCCGGTCTGGTCATGGCGCCCGAGAACCTTGGGGTCATCGAGTATCGCCAGGATGTGACCCGGCGGCTCGCCAAGGCGGGCTACGCGGCCGTCACCGTCGACCCCTACAGCCGCATCGGCGGCATCTCGCCACGCGACTTCGCCTCGCCCGAGGAGCGCCGCATCAAGGCGAGCCTCGCCACCCTCGACGAACAGTTCGTGCCCGACCTGCAGGCCGGGGCCGACTGGCTCGCGTCGCAGCCTGGGGTGGACGCCGGGCGCATGGGCGCCATCGGCTACTGCTCGGGGGGCGGGACGCTCTATTCCTGGGTCTGCGGTCGCAGTCGCAACATACAGGCGGCGGTGGTCTACTACGGCGCCTCGAGCGTCGAGGCGGCGGCGCGGCCCGACGGCAGGCCGCTCGAGCGCATTGCGGGCGCGGCGAGGCTGCAGTGCCCGATCCTGGTCCATCACGGCGAGGCTGACCGCTTCGTGCCCCTGGATGGCGCCAGGGCCATGGTGGAGGCGATGAAGAAGTCCGGCCGGCACGTCGAGTTCCAGACCTATCCCGGCGCGGATCACGCCTTTCACGACGACAGTCACCCGCAGTACCACGCGCAAGCCGCCGCGCTCAGCTGGCAGCGCACGCTGGAGTTCCTGGGACGGTACCTGAGCGTTCCCTCGGCGCCGGCCGCGGGCTGAACAACCTGGACAGACGAGGAGAAACCGATGGCGGATTCAAGACTTCGCTCGCGCTGGGTACTGGCCAACGGTGTCAGGACCCACTATACGGAGTCCGGCGGCGGCGGCCCGGTGCTGGTCGCGCTGCACGGCGGCGGCGCGGGTTCCTCGGGTCTGGCCGGCATGGGAGCGGCGATGGAACGCCTTGCCGGCGAGTTCCGCGTGATCGCACCCGATTCCATCGGAGGCTTCGGGCTGACCGACCCCTACGCGCCGGCGCCCTACGGGCTCATCAGCCGCACGCAGCACCTCGCGGATGTCGTCGATGCGCTGTGCCTGGACAGGTTTTCCATCCTCGGCAACTCCCAGGGCGCGTGGTGCGCAGCGCACTACGCCATGCTCTATCCCAGGCGGATCGAGAAGATGGTCCTGGTGAGCTCGCTCACCATCGGCAACGCCATGGGCATCAGCCAGGCGCCGAACGCGGCCATGAAGGCGCTTGGCGGCTACGACGGCACGCGCGAGGCGATGAGGAGACTGCTCGAGGCGTTGATCATCGACAAGGCGCGCATCACCGAGACTCTGATCGACGAGCGCCAGGCGGCGGCGACGCGACCCGGCGCGCTGGAATCGTTCCAGAACCTGGCAAAGGCGATCGCCGCGGCGCGCGAGGACCCGATCCTGAGGTACCGCACCGACATGAAGGAGTCCCTGCCGCTGATCACGAAACAGATTCCGACCATCTTCCTGTGGGGCGACAGCGACCCCTTCGCCGTCCCCGAGACCGGCCGCCAGATCGAGAAGCTGCTGCCCGACGTGAAGTTCCACTGGGTGCCGGGCGCCGGCCACCAGGTGCAGACGGACAAGCCCGACGAGTCGGTGAAGATCATCCGCGAGTTCCTGCTGGGATGAAGGCGATTGCGCATGCGGCGCTCTCCCCGATGCCGGGGAGCACGGAGGGGGCGCCGCCAAGCGGCGCTTCCCCCTGGCGGCGTGGAGAACTGAAATGAAAGCGATGCCGCAGGCCGCGCTTTCCCCGATATCGGGGAGCACGAGGGGGCTGTGCCCCCTCGTAGCGTGAGGAACTGAAATGAGCCTGGACCGGCAATCGATGCCCCAGGGACCCGATGCGCCCGGGCGCATGGAAGGCATGGTGCCCGGGGTGAAGGCGGGCGGGTTCCTGTTCCTGTCGGCCATCCGCGGCCGCGATCCGAAGACCGACCGCATCCCGGAGGACCCGCTCGAGCAGGCGCGGCTCGCCCTGCGCAACCTCGAAGCGGTGCTCGCGGCCTCCGGCGCGACGCTGCGGCACGTGGTCAAGGTGACGCTCTACCTGCACGACCTGGAGCGCCGCAGGGAATTCCACCAGGCGTGGATGGAGTTCTTCCCGGTGGATCCGCCGGCGCGCATCGCGGTCGGCGTCGCCGACGCCAACGCCGCGCCGGGAGGCAAGGCGCACTACGCCCTCGAGGTCATCGCCCTCGCGCCGTAGGAGACGCCATGCCCATCGGCCTCGGACTTGCCTGCTCGCACTCGCCGAACGTGTTCCTGCCGGCGGAGGAGTGGGATAACCGCTACAACGCGGCGATCCTCGACGTGCCGCAGCCGCTCGCCGCGGGCAGGGAGACGCTCGAGGTGCGCCGCGCCTACAAGGCACGCATCGACGCCGGCTTCGAAGTGCTGCGGGCGAAGCTCGCCGAGTACCGGCCGGAAGCGATCGTGATGGTCACCGACGACCATAACGAGATGTACGACGAGAACCTGTGCCAGCCGAGCATCGCCTTGTTCACCGGCGACAAGGGCAGCGGCACGCTCACTCTCAAGGGTCCTTCGGAAGACCCGACCGGGGCGCCGCGCGTGGAGGTGAAATGCCACCGCGAACTCGCCGAGCACATCGCCGCGGCGCTGGTGCGGCGCGACTTCGACATCGCGATCACGCGCACCCCCGAAACGCGTTCGATCGGGCCGCGCGACCGCGGCATGGGTCACGGCTTCTCGCGCACCGCGCCGAAGATCATGCCGGCGCTCGATATCCCCGCGGTGCTCATCTGGCTGAACTGCTATTTCGAGCCGCTGCCCACGGCGCGGCGCTGCCTGGCGCTCGGCCGCGCGATCGCCGAAATCTGCGCGAAGCGCCCCGAGCGCATCGCCATCTTCGGCACCGGGGGCCTCTCGCACGACCCGCGAGGCCCGCGCGCCGGGTGGGTCGACGAACCGCTCGACCGCTCCATCCTCCAGGCGTTCGAGGACGGCGAACCGCAGTGTCTGGAAGGGCTTTTCACCTTCAGGTCCGACACCCTGCACGGCGGCACGGGCGAGGTGCGCAACTGGCTGGTGGTCGGCGGCGCGATGGGAAGCACCAAGGCCACCATCGTCGATTACATGCCCATCCACCACGTGATCACCGGCGTGGGTTTCGCGTACTGGCAAGATGGCGGCCGTTAGCGCGGATATCGCCCCGCCTGCGCTTCCGGCCAAGGTCCGGGTGCGCGATCTGCGGCGCCGGTTTGCGCTCAAGCAGCGCTCGTTCGAGGCGCTCGCGGGCGTCAGCATAGACATCGCGCCGGGGGAGTTCCTCGCCATCGTCGGCCCTTCGGGCTGCGGCAAGACGACCCTGCTGCGGATCGTCGCGGGCCTGGAACAGCACAGCGGCGGATCGGTCGAGATCGCGCGCGATCGCGATTCTTCCCGGCCGTTGAACGCCATGGTCTTCCAGCAGGAGTCCATCTTTCCCTGGATGAGTGTGCGCGACAACGCGGCCTTCGGACTCAAGGCGCGCGGCATCTCGCGGCAGGAGCGCTACGCGAGCGTCCAGCCGATCCTGGAAAAGGCGGGACTCAAGGGTTTCGAGGACGCGCTGCCGCACCAGCTCTCCGGCGGCATGAAGCAGCGGGTGGCGCTGGCGCGCGCGTTCGCGAACGACCCCGAGATCCTGCTGATGGACGAACCGTTCGCGGCGCTCGACGAGCAGAACAAACTCATCCTGCAGGCCGAGCTGCTGCGCATCTGGGAGGCTTCCGGCAAGACGGTGCTGTACGTCACGCATTCGATCGACGAGGCGATCCTGCTCGCCGACCGCGTGCTGGTGATGAGCGCCCGCCCGGGCCGGGTGAAGCGCCTGGTCGATATCTCCCGCCATTTCCCGCGCCCCAGGGAGGTCTCGCGCGTGCGCTCAAGCCCCCTCTACGGGGAACTGTTCGCCGGCATCTGGGCTGAGCTGCGCAGTGAGGTTCTCGCGACGGCCGTGGAGCAAAGGGCGAGCGGCGCATGAGCAGGTCGAGCCTCAACCTGGGCATCTCGATTCTCACGCCCGTGGTCCTGTTCGCGCTCTGGGAAGTGGCGGCGCGCGTCGCGTGGCTGGACGTGCGCTTTTTCTCCTCGCCCAGCCGCATCTTCACCGAGCTCTGGT
>JADLDQ010000181.1 GCA_020846575.1 Burkholderiales bacterium | reverse complement strand
GAGGCACTCTGGAACTGCGCACGTATCGCTGGAATTACCGGGATGCGCAGGGGACCGTCTGCAGCCTGACCGCCCGGGTGGATGGCGTGGAATCGGTGATAGAGATCACGCGCAGCGGCTCCGAAACCCTGTGTGCGCGCAGGGTCGAAGAGCGCATGGGTCGCTGAGGCCCGGGACGGCAGTGCCGCCGCAGCTCAGAACCCCTGAACCGCCTGCCTCGCGCCCGAGCGAGGCAGGTTCCTGGAAAGAATGTGCAGCCTTCCCCTGATCGGGATGCTCAGAACTTCTCGCCTTCCTTCTCGCTCTCGGGCTTCTTCTCGTTCCTCATCGTGTACCACACGAACCAGGCGATGCAGACCACCACGACGATACCGAACGCCCACACGGCGGTCATGTTCGCCTCCAGAGGCGGTTCGGCTTCCTCGGCCGCGAAGGCCAGCGAAAAGACGAAGGAGAGCAGGGAAAGGGCGGCAGCGGAAATACGGGCCATGGGTACCTCCGGAACAAAGTTTCAACGCGATTTATTGGAACGCGGGCTGAAACGGGGTCCGCGTGCGAACGCCCGTATTTTAGGCGTTTCGGACGCACATCACCAGCGGCTTGCACGCGCGGCTTCGCCGCCGGCGCCGGCAAAGGCGTCCCAACAGGCCAATGGTCCGGACAATTCCGAACCGCCGCAGGCCCGGGTGCGGTATCGGCGCGCGCGCTGCGCGCCGCCGCGGCGCCTCGCGCGCAGCCACCCGTGAATTGCCTCGTGAACAGCGCGGGTACCGGGACCAAGAGGCGCAGGCGGCAGGGCCACGCGCCGGCTTTCTGCAACAATGCGAGATGAGCGGCCGCGCAGCAGCTTCCCGGCCCACCGTGCGCAGCGATCACCACATGAGCGAACGGCATCCCGAAGGCCACG
The DNA here is from genome assembly GCA_020846575.1 of Burkholderiales bacterium. Lineage (GTDB taxonomy): Bacteria > Pseudomonadota > Gammaproteobacteria > Burkholderiales > SG8-39 > JADLDQ01. The sequence goes on along the minus strand of JADLDQ010000181.1, from coordinate 5,015 downwards.
TCCTGCGCCGGCGCGAAGAGCGCGGTGCGCTCATCGGGACGCGGGGCCGAAGAGCCGCCCCATGCGCCGCATTGCCGCCATGCGCCTGGCGCGAAACGACTGTGCAAAGCGATGAGCACTGGCGCGCGATCTGAAGGTATCCGAGCGGCCGCCACCGTGGTGGTCGCCCGCGATGGCGAGCGCGGCATGGAGGTGCTGCTGATGCATCGCACCAGGCAGATGGACTTCGCCGGGGGCATGCACGTGTTCCCGGGCGGCGCGCTCGACCCCGCGGACGCCGCGCTAGCCCCGGCCTGCGACGGGTTGGACGACGCGCAGGCCTGCCGCCGCCTCGACCTGCCCGCCGGCGGCCTCGCCCACTGGGTGTGCGCGATTCGCGAATGCTTCGAGGAGGCGGGATTGCTCTATGCCTACGCCGGCGCCGGCCTGGTGCGCCTGGACGCCCCCGTCGCGAGCGACGACGCGCCCGAGCTGCGCCGCGCGCTGCTGCGCGGGGACACGAGCTTCTCCTGCGTGGTCGCTTCGCTCGGCCTGCGGCTGGCCGCGGACCGGCTCGAGTACCTCGCTCGCTGGATCACGCAGGCAGGCCGGGCGCGGCGCTACGACACCCGCTTCTTCCTCGCGGTGCTGCCCGAGCACCAGCAGCCGATGCACGACGCGATCGAGACTGTCGCGCACCAGTGGATCACGCCGCGCGCCGCCCTCGAACGGCACGCGCGCGGGTCGATGGGGTTGCTGTTTCCGACGGTGAAGACGCTGGAGCTGCTGGCGAAATTCAGCCGAACTGCCGAGGCGATCGAGTACGCGCGCACCCCGCGGCCGATGCCCGCGATGACGCCGCGGCCCGCCACCGGCCGCGACGGCCCGAAGCTGCTCATGCCCGGTGACCACGCGTACGCCGAGGCCGGCAGGCTCGATCCCGAGGGCAGCGGCAGCGCCTCCTACGAGATCCTGCCGGGGGCGCCGGTGCGCCTGGGTCCCCGCTTGCTGCGCCTCACCGCGCCCAACCCCAGTGTGATGACCGGTCCCGGCACCAACACCTACCTGCTCGGCGACGCGGATTGCGCGGTGGCGGTGATCGACCCGGGACCCGACGACCCCGCCCACCTGCGCGCGATCCTCGAGGTCGCACCGGGCCCGGTGCGCTGGATCCTGTGCACCCACACCCACCTGGACCACTCCCCGGGCGCCGCGCTGCTGGCCGCGCGCACCGGCGCACCCGTGCTCGGCATGCGCGCGCGCCATCCCGAGCGCCAGGACCCGAGCTTCGCCCCGGCGCGCGAACTGGCGCACGGCGAGCGGCTCCAGGCCGGCGGCTGCGCGCTGCGGGTGCTGCACACCCCGGGCCACGCCTCGAACCAGCTGTGCTTCCTCGACGAAGGCGAGCGCATGCTGTTCACCGGCGATCACCTGATGCAGGGCTCGACGGTGGTGATCAACCCGCCCGACGGCGACATGGCCGCCTACCTGGCGAGCCTGAGGAGCCTGCTTGCCGAGGACTTCGACTGGATCGCCCCGGGTCACGGGTTTCTCATGGGCCGGCCGCACGAGATGGTCGAGCGGGTGCTGCTGCACCGCCTTGCGCGGGAGAACAAGGTGCTCGCGGCGCTCCAGGCCCGCGGCGCAGCCTCGATCGAGGCGCTGCTCCCCGGCGTCTACGACGACGTGCCGCAGCGCATGCACGCGATCGCAGCGCGCTCGCTCGCGGCACATCTGTTCAAGCTGCGCGACGAACGGCGGGTCGCCGAACGGGAAGGTCGCTGGGCGCTGGCCGGGTCGGATCCGAACCCCGGCTGATCGATTCAACCGGCGGTCGCCATCGCGATCGAATCCGCCATCGCGATCGAATCCGCGACCGCGATCGAACCGGCGATCACGATCAGGCCCGCAGTCCCGATCCGGCCCGCGATCAAGATCAGCCCCGCGCTCGCGATCGAGCGTGCGGTCGCGATCAGGCCGCCTTCGCCGCCTGGATCGCCCGCCACACCCGCTCGGGTGTGGCGGGCATCTCGACGTGACGCACGCCCAGGAACGAGAGCGCATCCACCACCGCGTTGACCACCGCACCCAGCGCCGGGGTGGTGCCGCCCTCGCCGCCGGGACGGATGCCGTAGCGGTGGCTGGCCGCCGGTACCTCCACCAGGCCGCAGGCGAACGAGGGCAGGTCGTCGGCGCGCGGGATAGCGTAGTCCAGAAACGAAGCGGACAGCAGCTGGCCGCTGGCGCGCTCGTAATGGCAGTTCTCCAGCAGCGCCTGCCCGATGCCCTGCGCGGTCGCCCCGTGCGTCTGACCATGGAGGATGAGCGGGTTCACCGCGCGCCCCACGTCGTCGATCGCCGACCAGCCCACGATCCGCACCACGCCGGTCTCCGGATCGACCTCGACTTCGCAGACGTGGCTGCCGCAGGGATGGGCGCCGACCGATACCGTGTAGTCGCCGACGCCGTCCAGACGCCCGCGCAGCTCATCGCGCAGGCCGGTTTGCGTCTCGGCGGCGCGCGCGACCTCGAAGATGCCGATGCGCCGGTCGGTGCCGGCGACGGTGAATACCCCGCGGGCGAATTCGATGTCCTTCGGGTTCGCCTCGAAGAGCTGCGCGGCGATGCGCCTGCCCTTGTCCACGATGGCGTCGCAGGCGATGCCGATCGCCAGGCTCGCGATGCGCATCGAGCGTCCGGAGTGCGAGCCGCCGCCGGCCGCGACCCGGTCGGTGTCGTGGGCGACGAAGTCCACGCTGTCGAAAGGCACACCCAGCCACTCGGTGAGGAGCTGCGCGAAGCTCGTCTCGTGGCCCTGGCCGCTGTTCATGGTGCCGAGCACCAGCTCCACGCGCCCGCGCGACTCGACCGTGATCTCGGCCCGCTCGCGCGGCGCGCCGCCCGCGCCCTCGATGTAATTGGCGATGCCTATGCCGCGCGCGAGGCCGCGTGCGCGCGAAGCGGTGCGGCGCGCCTCGAAGCCCTTCCAGTCCGCCAGGGCGAGCGCGGCGTCCATGCTCTTCTCGTATTCGCCGTTGTCGTAGGTAACGCCCACGCCGTTGGTGTAGGGGAAGGCTTCGGGCGGGATGAGGTTGCGCCGGCGAAGCGCCACCGGATCGATACCGAGTTCGCCGGCCGCCAGGTCGATCAGGCGCTCGATGACGAAGATCGCCTCCGGTCTGCCGGCGCTGCGGTAGGGCGTCGTGGGAGCCGTGTGCGAGAGAGCGCCCAGGCCGCGGAAGTGCACGGCCGGGATGCGATACACCCCGGACATGATGCCCAGGCCCTTGCGCAGCGGCGTGAAGAAGGCGCTGTAGGCGCCGAGGTTGCTGATGTTGGTGCCGCGCAACCCGAGGAAGTTGCCCTGGGCATCCAGGGCGAGCTGCGCCTGGACCTCGAGGTCGCGCCCCTGGTAGTCGCTGAGGAAGCACTCCTGCCGGTCCCCGACCCATTTCACCGGCCGCCCGATGCGCCGCGCGGCAAACGGCAGCAGCGCGTACTCGGAGGGAAAGGCGTTACGCGTGCCGAAGTTGCCCCCCATGTCGCCGCACAGCGCGCGGCAGGATTCCACCGGTACGGCGAGCGCGCCCGCGAGCGTCTGGCGCTCGCGCACCACGCCCACGCCGGTCCCGGCCCAGATGGAGTAGCGGCCGCCGTGGTAGTCGCCGACCGCCGCGCGCGGCTCCATCGGCGTCCCGGTCACCCGTTGTATCCAGGTCGAAAGACGCGTGACGTGCGCCGCCTTCGCGAACGCGGTCGCGACCGCCGCCTCGTCGCCGACCTCGCCGTCCACGCTCAGATTGCCAGCGCATTCGTCCCACACCAGCGGCGCCCCCGGCTGGAGCGCCTCGCTCGCCATCGCCACCGCCGGGAGCGCCTCGTAGTCGACCTCCACCCGCTCGGCCGCGTCCCGCGCCGCGTGCGCCGATTCGGCGACCACCATCGCCACCGGCTCACCGATGAAGCGCACCCTGTCCGTGGGCAACACCGGCTGCGGCGCGATGAACACGCCGGCGCCGGGCCGCACCCGGATAACGACATCGGCGGCGCCCTGCAGACTCGCCTCGTGGGGAATCGCCTTGCCGCCCGCGGCGGCGAAGTCCGCGCCCGTGTAGACGGCGACCACGCCGGGCGCCGAGCGCGCGGCGCCGACATCGATCGCGCGGATGCGCGCGTGCGCGTGGGGCGAGCGCACCATCGCGGCATGCGCCATGCCCGGCAGGTCGTGGTCGGCCGCGTAACGGCCCCGGCCGGTGAGAAAGCGCAGGTCCTCCTTGCGCCGTACCGGCGCGCCGATGCCCTGGTGAAGTTCGTGTTCGCCGTTCATTTTTCGCTGGGATGAAAAGACTCCTGCCGTACCGTCGCCGGCGGGAGAGGCTTCAGATCACCGCATCGAGCCCCTTGCGCTCGATGCGGTGCAAGAGTTTGAGCGACGGGCCGCTCGGTTTCCTGTCGCCGACCTCCCACTTGCATACGCTCGACAGACTCGTGTTGAGCAACGAGGCGAGGACGGTCTGACCTTCCCGCAACGGCCACGCGCCTCTTGACGATGCCACCGCCCGGCTCGACATCGACCAGCCCGGCCGCCATGCATTTCGTCCACCGCCTGACACAGCGCCCGGTCCGACCAGCCGGCTTTGCGCGACCGGCGGCCGAAATGGCGGGTCTTGAATACCTGCCGCAGACGCACATTGTGCCACCAAGTGGTATAGATCGTCCCGCGCGCCCATGGTGGTGGGTCGGTTCACCGCCGCATTCACCCCTTTGCGCGACTGAACTTGCCGCCGGCGTTGCCGGTCTTAGAGGCCGGCAGATTCAGCCGCTGTCATCGAAGGAGCGTGCGTCGTGCGCTGCGATTCCAAGGCCGGAAAGGGCTTGCTCCGATACGCCGCCGAGAAGCCGAGCGCCGGCGCGTTGCAGACGCCGGCGATACTCGCCGCCGACCTCGAACGCCACAATGCGGGACTTGAACGTGAAGATCGAAATGCCTGATGTTCGCATCCCGGGCGAAGCCCTCGCGTATCGTCGCGAGATTG
>JADLDQ010000180.1 GCA_020846575.1 Burkholderiales bacterium | reverse complement strand
GAATTTCGGCCCGGCACCCGCTTGCAGGGCGACGCCGGCGGTGCGTGTCCGTCGCGATGCCGGATTCCAGGACTTGCAGGACGGATGGGGAGGATATCTCATGCAGGCACGCGGTACAGCTTCGGGTTTCGCCCGACGCGGTGCGCTCGCGGCGAGCGCTGCGCTGGCGCTGGCGGCGCCATGGTGCGCGAGTCTCCCCCAGGCGCAGTCGTTTCCGGCCCGGCAGTTGCGGCTGGTGACGCCTTACCTGCCGGGCGGCGCGGCCGATGCACTCTCGCGCGCGCTCGCACCGAAGCTCGGTGAGGCGCTCGGCCAGTCGGTCGTGGTGGAGAACCGGCCTGGCGCCGGCGGCATCCTGGCCGCGGAGATGGTGGCCAAGTCCCCCAAGGACGCGCACACGATCTTCGTCGGAGACACCGGACAGCTCGCCATCATTCCGGCGATGAATCCCGGTGCCCCCTACGACCCTGTGCGCGACTTCGATCCCGTGGTGCGGGCGGCGCTTGCGCCGCTGTTCCTGGCAGTCGGCCCCGGTTCGAGCGCGACCAACCTGGCGCAGTTCATCGCCGCGGCCCGCGCCAAAGAGGTGGTGTACGGATCGCCGGGGAGCGGCACCGCGCATCATCTCGCGATGGAAAGCTTCAAGCTCGCCGCACAGCTGAAGCTCGTGCACATTCCCTACAAGGGCCTGGCGCAATCGGTTCCCGCCGTGCTCTCGGGCCAGGTCGCCGCGATTCCCACGGGACTGACCGCGGTGCTGCCGCACGCGCGCGCCGGGAAGCTGCGTATCCTCGCGGCGATCACCGCCAGGCGCACGCCGCTCGCACCGGACGTTCCGAGCATCGCCGAGTCGGGTTACCCGGACTTCGAGATGGACGTGGTCATCGGGCTACTGGTCCCGGCGGGTTCGCCGCGCTCGGCCATCCAGCGGCTCTACGAGGAGAGCGCGAGGGCCCTGCGCGACAAGGATACGCTCGCGCGCATGGCCGCACTGGGCCTGGAGCTCACCGCGGACGACCCGGCGCAGTTCGCCGAATCCATCCGGCGCGACCGCGAGCGCTTCGCCCGCATCGTCAAGGCCGCCGGTATCAAGGGCGATTGAAACCGCACCCGTTTTCGAGGTCACCGGGCGGCTCGATGCCGCCGCGGCAGCGCACCTGCGTGAAGGCCCGGGCAAGCGTATGTGGCGGACTGTCTCGGCGCATGGCGCCGCTCGGTTTCGCACAGCGCCGGCCACGGCGCAGACGCGCCTGCGCTGTGGCCCGGGTTGCCCCGTTCGTGCACGAGCGTCCACTTGCCGAGCGTGATTCGCTTTCCCGGCCATGGGGCGGGATGCTTCACCCGGTGACCAGCATCGCCACCACCGTCGCGGCCATCACCGCCGTGGCCAGCCAGCCGGCCGTGCGCAGGCGCCTGCCGATGACGTTGACGCCCATGACGCGCGGGTCCGCGGCCAATAGCATCATCACCGCCATGATCGGCACCGCGATCACACCGTTGATCACCGCCGCCCAGAACAACTCCTGAACCGGATCGCTCAGTGTGAAGCACAGCAGGACCCCGCCGGCGGTGGCCACTGCGATCACCCCGTAGAAGCCGCGGCCCTCGCCCGTCTCGAGGCGCAGGCTCAGGCTGCCGTGCCAGCCCGCCGCCTCAGCCACCGCATAGGCCGCCGAACCGGCGAGAACCGGTACCGCGAGCATGCCGGTCCCGATGATACCCAGTCCGAACAGCAGGAACGCCGCCTGCCCGGCCAGCGGCCGCAGCGCCTCGGCCGCCTGCGCCGACGTCTGAATGCTGGTCACACCGGCAGCATGCAGCGTGGCGGCGGTGGTCACGATGATGAAGAAGGCGATGGCATTGGAGAACATCATGCCGAGCGTGGTGTCGATCTTGATTCGCCGCAGATGATGCCGCACCTGCCGCGGCGTGTGCGGCGCGCCGCCTTGGGTGTGCGCCTCTTCCATTTCCTGCGCAGCCTGCCAGAAGAACAGGTACGGGCTGATCGTGGTACCGAAGACCGCCACGATCATCAGCAACACCGCGTGTGACCGCGTCAATTGCGGCCACAATGCCGCGCGGGCGACCTGCCACCAGTCCAACCGCAGCGTGAACGCGACCGCGTCGTAAGCAAGCAACGCCAGCGTCAGCCATTTCAGCCAGCGCACGTACCGCTGATACGGCAGGAACACCTGCAGCACCAGACACAGCAGCCCGAACGTCACCGCGTGGATGTGCGCCGAGCCACCGACCAGCAGGCGCAGCGCCTCGGCCATGGCCGCCAGATCGGCCGCGATATTCAGCGTGTTCGCCAGGAGCAGCATGCCCACCACGGCCAGCAGCACCACGCGCGGGAATCGCTCCTTGATATTGGCCGCCAAGCCGCGCCGCGTGACGCAGCCGATGCGCGCACTCACGATCTGGATGGCGATCATCAACGGCAGCGTGAGCACCACCGTCCACAGCATCGCGAAACCGAGCGAGGCGCCAGCCTGCGAGTAGGTGGCGATGCCGCTGGGGTCGTCGTCGGCGGCGCCGGTAATGAGGCCCGGACCCAGCCGCCGCAGAGCGAGGTGAAAACGCAGGCCGTCCAGAGGCCGGCGAGGGTTCGTCATGCGATACCTTCGCACACCGATCGATGCCGCACCCGCACAGCGCTCCGGATCATCGAACGGCGCCCGAGCGCGCACCATCTGGGCTCGCGGGTGCAAGCCAGCATCGACGCAGCTTCTCCTGTCCCGTCTTCCCTACCCCGCCCCCCCCGGCCCCACCCGCACGAAAGTCGTCCTCTTGGTCAGCTCGCGCAGCTGCCGCGCTCCGACGTAGGTGCAGGCCGAGCGCACGCCGCCGAGGATACCCTGCACGGTCCCCGCCACCGGACCGCGGTATTCGACCAGCGTCTCCCTGCCCTCGGCAGCACGGTACTCGGCGACTCCGCCGGCGTGCTTCTCCATCGCCGCGCGCGAGCTCATGCCGTAGAAGCGCAGATACCGTTTCCCGTCCTTGTCCACGCGCTCACCGGCGCACTCGTCGTGGCCGGCGAGCATGCCGCCCAGCATCACGAAGTCGGCCCCGCCGCCGAAGGCCTTGGCGATGTCGCCGGGCGAGGCGCAGCCGCCATCGGCGCAGATGCGCCCCTCCAGGCCGTGCGCGGCGTCGGCGCACTCGATCACCGCCGAGAGCTGCGGGTAGCCCACGCCGGTCATGGTGCGGGTGGTGCACACCGAACCCGGGCCGATACCGACCTTGACGATGTCCGCGCCGCGCAGGATCAGTTCCTCGGTCATCTCGCCGGTCACCACGTTGCCCGCCATGATGATGATCCCGGGGTGCGCCTCGCGGATCCTGCCGACAAAGCGCGCAAACGCCTCGGTGTAGCCGTTGGCGACATCGATGCACACGAACTGTATCGCCTCGCCCGCCCTGTTCATCGCGCGCTCGAACTTCTCCTGGTCGGCGCGAGTGATGCCCATCGAGTAGAAGGCGCCCGGCCCGGACGCGAGCGAGCCGAAGAATTCGACCAGTTCGTCCTCCCCGTAGTGCTTGTGCAGCGCCACCGAGAGGTCGAAACGCGCGAGCGCCCTCGCCATCTCGAAAGTGCCGATGGTGTCCATGTTGGCCGCGATGATGGGAATGCCGCGGTACGCGCGGCCGGAATGCTTGAAGCTGAACGCGCGGTGGATATCCACCTCGGCGCGCGAGGGCAGCGCCGAGCGCTTCGGTCGGATGAGCACGTCCCGGTAGTCGAGCTTGATGTCCTCTTCGATGTGCATGGCCGGTTCCTGTCGGTGAGAAACTGCCGTGCCCGGCTGCGGCCCGGGCGCTGGCCAGTATAGCCACGGCGCGCTGCGCGCAACTCGGGCGATCGACCTTCGCCGCCGGCCGGCCGCACACCCTATGCAATGCGGCGCGAGCGGCGCGTTCGGCGTACAGTGCGTGCCACCCGATCGTCCCGCAGGATCTCCCCCATGTTCCCTCTCCCACGGCGCGCGCGAGGCCGCGCGAGCGACTGGATCCTCTTCGCCCTGGCCGTTGGCGCGCTGCTGTGGTGGTGGCGCCCCTGGGAGGGAATGATCTCCGCCGGTCCCGCCCGCGTCGATGCCGCCCCGCGCCCGGTCGAAGCGCGCGGCGACCTCGCACAGGACGAGCAGAACAACATCGCGGTGTTCAGGAGCGCCTCGCCCTCGACTGTCCACATCACCACCCTTGCCTCGAGGCGCAACCTGTTCTCCATGGACATCCTGCAGATCCCGCAGGGCACCGGCACCGGTTTCATCTGGGACGAGAGCGGCAACGTGGTGACCAACTTCCACGTGATCCAGGGGGCCAACGCCGCGAAGGTCACGCTCTCGGACCAGACCACCTGGAACGCGGCGCTGGGGGGCGCGTTCCCCGACCGCGACCTCGCGGTGCTGAGAATCGACGCGCCGCGCGACAAGCTGCGCCCGATCGCGCTGGGCTCCAGCCGCGCGCTCCAGGTGGGCCAGAAGGTCTACGCCATCGGCAATCCCTTCGGCCTGGATCAAACGCTCACCACCGGCATCATCAGCGCGCTCAACCGCGAGATTGAGTCGGTCACCCAGCGCACCATCCGTGGTGTGATCCAGACCGACGCGGCGATCAACCCGGGCAACTCCGGCGGGCCGCTGCTCGACTCCGCGGGGCGGCTGATCGGCGTCAACACCGCGATCTACAGCCCTTCGGGCGCCTCGGCGGGCATAGGCTTCGCGATTCCCGCAGACGAGGTGAACCGCATCGTGCCGCAGTTGATCGCCAAGGGCCGCGTGATCCGCCCGACCTTGGGCATCGAGGCCGCCCCGCCCCAGGTGCGCGCCGCGCTGGGTGCGAAGAGCGGCGTCGCGGTGGTGCGTGTGATCGAGGGCAGCGGGGCGGCGCAGGCGGGTATGCGGCCCTTCACGCTCGGGCCTTCGAACGAGGTCGTCCCCGGCGACGTGATCGTCGCGATCGACGGCAAGCCGGTGCAGGACCTGGACGCGCTGCAGGACGAACTGGAGCGCCGCCAGCCGGGAGATACCGTCAAGGTGAGCGTCGAGCGCGCCGGCAAGGCAGCCGAATTTCAGGTCCGGCTCGGCGTGCCCGGGTAGGCGAGGCGGCCGCGGGCTCCCGGCGCAAGCACGCGCCGGCTTTCCCCCGCGGCGTTACCTGGGAGAGGCGATGCGTGTTGCGGAAGGCAGGCGCAGCCCAACACGGCGGTCTCGTGCTGTTTGAGGCGCTCCCACAGGTTGTGGGCGTCGGACTTGGCGATTCTGCCGCGCTTGCCGTTTTGCCTGGCGGGGATGGGGGGAAGCTCTGATTGGCCTCGGGTGAGGATATGGCGATAGCGCTTTTGCAGGTTCGCGTATTCGCGGCGGTTGAGTTTCTTGCTCTTGCGCTTGGAGACTCGCGCGCAGCTGTGTTGCAGGAGCCGCTTCATATGGGCTGCCCAGGCATAGCCGTCGGCCTCGACGATGAAGGT
>JADLDQ010000179.1 GCA_020846575.1 Burkholderiales bacterium | reverse complement strand
TCGACCAGGCGATCGCCTACTCGGGCGGATCGGTGAGCGAAGCGTCGGTGCGCGCAATGCTCGGTTCCGTGGACCGGGGTTACCTCTACGAGATCGCGGACGCGGTGGCGCGCGGCGACGCGCAGGCCCTGCTTGAAGTGGCGGGCCGGATGGACGCACACAGCATTTCATTCGATGCCGCCTTGCAGGATCTCGCCGCCCTGTATCACACCCTCGCGCTGGCTGCCGCCGTTCCAGGCTCGGTTGCGGGCGAGGATCCCGACAAGCCGCGGGTGCTGGCGCTGGCCGGCCGCTTCGACCCCGAGGAACTGCAGCTCCACTACCAGATCGCAATTCACGCCAGGCAGGACCTGCCTCACGCGCCCGACGCCTACGCCGGCTTTACCATGGCGCTGCTTCGTATGGTCGCCTTTACTGCGGCGGACCGGGAGGGCAGCGCCGGACCTGATCGGAACTCGGCCGGTCACGCCGGCAAGTCGGGCGTCGCCGCGAACCGCGCCACCGAGCAACCGGCGGCGCGATCCGGAGCGCAACCAACCGCCGGCGCCTCGGCGCGGCTCGCACAGGCAGCCGAGATGCAGGCCGCTGCGGGCGGCGCAGGCGACGCAATCGACTGGCCGGAAACGGTGCGCTCGCTGAATCTGATCGGTGTCGCGCGCCAGCTTGCGCAGCGCAGCGCGCTGGTCGGATACGCGAACGGCGTGATCGAACTCAGCATTGCAGCCAGCTTCCGCCATCTGGCCGAAGCCCCCTATCAGGAAAAGCTGCGCGCCGCGCTCGAGGAATTTCTGGGCAGAAAACTCCGTCTGAAAGTGCACATCGGCGAAACCGCCGGCGGCAGCGTGCAGGATCGGGCGGTGGAGGCGATCACCGGCGACGCTTTCGTCAGGGGGCTGATGGAACAGTTCGACGCGACCATCGTCGATTCCTCCATCAAACCGACTGTCCCTGGCAGGCCGTAGGTCAACGCCATCGCTTGCACCGGGCGTACCGGAGCACCGGAAAGCGCGTCGTCCTTACCGACGGATACCTTCGAGCGATCGAACCGTGCATCGAACCGTAATACGAGGCGTACGGTGCATCGGGCGGATACCGACGGACTTGTGCCGTAATCAACGCACTGGAGCGACAGATGATCAACAAAGGACAGCTCGCAAACCTGATGAAACAGGCGCAGCAGATGCAGGAAAACATGAACCGGGTGCAGGAGCAACTCGGTTCGATCGAGGTCGAGGGCCAAGCCGGAGCGGGACTGGTCAAGATCACCATGACCTGCAAGCACGACGTGAAGCGGGTATCGGTGGACCCGACCCTGCTCGGCGACGACAAGGACATGCTCGAGGACCTGATTGCGGCAGCCGTCAACGACGCCGTGCGCAAAGTCGAATCGACGGTCAAGGACAAGATGGCGGCGGTGACGGCGGGCATGCCGCTCCCACCCGGAATGAAGCTGTTCTGAGCGGACATGACGGGTCCATCCTCTCTGCAGGAACTCATCTCCGCCTTGAGGTGCCTGCCCGGTGTGGGGCCCAGGGCCGCCCAGCGCATGGCCTACCACCTTCTCCAGCATGACAAACCCGGAGCGGTCCGCCTGACGCAGGCACTTGGCCGGGCATTGCAGGCGGTGCGCCGCTGCCCCATGTGCAACAGCTTCTGCGAGGAAGATCTGTGCGCGCTGTGCGGGTCGGCGAAGCGTGACCCGTCGGTGCTCTGCGTGGTCGAAACTCCCGCGGACCTGCTGATGATGGAGCAGACGCACGCCTACGATGGGTTGTACTTCGTCCTCATGGGCAGGCTCTCGCCTCTGGACGGAATCGGTCCCAGGGAGATAGGGCTCGATTTCCTCGCGCGTCGGATCGCCACAGGCTCAGTCCGGGAAGTCATCCTGGCGACGAATTTCACCAACGAGGGCGAAGCGACGGCTCATTACATCGGCGAGATGCTGCGCGAGCGGTCTGTGCGGCTCAGCCGAATTGCTCGCGGTGTGCCAGTGGGAGGGGAGCTGGAATTCGTCGACACGGGAACGCTCGCGCAGGCGCTGCTGGAAAGGAGACCTGTATGAGCACGGATGACCGGTCCGGGCAGGCAGGCGAGACGGGGCAGGCAGGCAACGGACCCCTCCACGGGCTGCGGGTCATCGAACTCGGCCAATTGATTGCGGGGCCGTTTGCCGGCAAGTTCTTTGCGGAGTTCGGGGCCGAGGTAGTCAAGGTGGAGCCCCCGGGGACCGGAGACCCCCTGCGGCAGTGGCGCACCCTGCACGAGGGGACCTCCCTGTGGTGGTTCGTGCAGAACCGCAACAAGAAGTCGGTGACGTTGGACCTGCGCCAAGCGCAAGGGCAGGCGGTGGCGCGACGCCTTATCCGGGGCGCCGACCTGCTGATCGAGAATTTCCGTCCCGGGACGATGGAGAAATGGGGCCTGAGCTACGAGCAGCTGGCCGCCGAAAATCCAGGGCTGGTGATGCTGCGCCTGTCGGGCTTCGGTCAGACCGGTCCGATGCGCCTGCAGGCGGGATTCGGTTCGATCGGCGAGTCGATGGGCGGACTCCGTTACGTGACCGGTTACCCCGACCGACCGCCGGTGCGACCGAACCTGTCGATCGGCGATGCGATCGCCTCCCTGCACGGAGTAATCGGCGCGCTCATGGCGCTGCATCATCGACGCGAGAACGGCGGCAGGGGTCAGGTGGTGGACATCGCCTTGTACGAGGCGGTTTTCAACATGATGGAAAGTGCGCTTCCGGAGTACGACATGTTCGGTGCCGTCCGGGAACGCACTGGAAGCAATCTGACAGGAATAGTTCCATCGAATACCTACCTGACGCGCGACGGGCAGCACGTTGTGATTGGCGCCAACGCGGACAGTATCTTCCGGCGCTTGATGCACCTGATCGGCCGGCAGGACCTTGCGGAGGACCCGTCGCTCGCCGACAACGCCGGGCGCTGCACGCGCGCGGACGAACTCGACGGAGTCATCGGCGAATGGACCGGACGATACGATGCCCCTGCGGTGGTGAAGATGCTGAACCAGGCTCAGGTGCCGAACGGCAAGATCTACAGTGTGGCCGACATTGCGGGCGATCCGCAGTACCTGGCACGAGAAATGATCAGGGAGATCGCCGTGACCGGGGGGGTGAAGCTCAAGGTGCCCGGGATCGTTCCGAAGCTCTCCAAGACGCCGGGAGAACTGCGTTGGCCTGGTCCGGCGCTTGGCGAGCACACGGACGAAGTCCTGTCGTCCTTAGGATATTCACTTCATGAAATCAAAGAGTTGCAGAGAAACCACATCGTCTGAGCGGACGCAGAAATGAGAGTCCGTACCCCGGCAACGAATCGGCAGTATGCGATTTCCGCTGGTGCCTGCCCGGGGTGGGCGTTGCTTGGATGATCGTGGGCGCCAGCGGCCCGTTTTCCCGACTCAGAGGCTGTGAAAAAATCCCCCAGACTGTTCTTGCCTCTGTTTTTTGGGGTAGCGAACCCTTACCCGAGGTGAGATCGTCGATCCTGGCGCGTTCTGAATGGTCCTTCTCCGGCGAACGAGCCCATGCAACTGCATTTCCGGTTCTTTCACGCGCTCTCAGTTCGGCCGTCTGCTCGGCCGCACGCGAGCTCGACGCCGCTGAGACTGGAATGAACATGCTAGGGGGCGCGAAGGCGTTCAGAACTGATGAGCCCGGGTAGGCCTCCGACTGTGCCCAAGGACCCGCACAAGTCGGACCGATACGGCGGTCCAAGAAGGTACTTCAGGCATCGGTTGATCTGGTGGCCACGGATCCTTGCGCTGTGCGTGCAGGAGCGGCGACGATCGAGGGGGGGCGCTGTCTTTCAGTCTCGAGGCGCGGGGCATCGCTGCTAAGCCCAAACCGACAAAACTCTTGCATGTGTCTGGCACATCTGCCATACTCTTCGTCTCTACTCGGGCGCGGGGTGGAGCAGTCTGGCAGCTCGTCGGGCTCATAACCCGAAGGTCATAGGTTCAAATCCTATCCCCGCAACCAACGTTCTTTAACAATTGAACAGCCGATAGGTGTGGGCGCTGGGTGATGCCGGCGGCTCGCTGAATCCTCACGATTCCGGCGACCGCCAAGTCATTAGCCGAAGCTCACACCAAGTCAAGCAAGTGAAACCTTGCAATGACTTTGAGTGAGTTGTGGTCAAGGCGGCACCAGCCGCCGCAGGCCACGGCAATCGCATAGCGATTGAGATGGATTGAACTGAAGAGTTTGATCCTGGCTCAGATTGAACGCTGGCGGCATGCCTTACACATGCAAGTCGAACGCGAAAGGGGGCAACCCTGAGTAGAGTGGCGAACGGGTGAGTAATACATCGGAACGTATCCTGTAGTGGGGGATAACCCCGAGAAATCGGGGCTAATACCGCATACGTCCTACGGGAGAAAGCGGGGGACTCAAGGGAAACTGAGGGCCTCGCGCCATAGGAGCGGCCGATGTCGGATTAGCTAGTTGGCGGGGTAAGAGCCCACCAAGGCAACGATCCGTAGCTGGTCTGAGAGGATGATCAGCCACACTGGGACTGAGACACGGCCCAGACTCCTACGGGAGGCAGCAGTGGGGAATTTTGGACAATGGGCGAAAGCCTGATCCAGCCATGCCGCGTGAGT
>JADLDQ010000178.1 GCA_020846575.1 Burkholderiales bacterium | reverse complement strand
GGCGCCCAGCACCTCGACCACGCGATTGTAGGACACGTAGCCGATGCCGCCGGCGATCAGACCCAGGTAGCCGATCGCCCAGAACGTCTGGGGCTCAATCTCCATGGTTCGGACCCGCAAGTTCTCCCACAGGAAAAAGGGCAGCAGCACCGCCAGGCCCATGACGATGGTCACGAACATCAGGCTGGTCGGGTGGATCGAGGGCCGCTTGGGATACAGCACGGTGTAGAGCGCCCAGGCCACCGTCGCCGCCACCACCCACAGGTCGCCGGCGATGAAGCGCACGCCGACGAGCGCCTCCAGATCGCCGCGCGCCAGGATGCCGAGGGTGCCGCACAGCGCCAGGAGGAAGCCCGCCGCCTGGAGCGCGCTCGGCCTCTCGCGGAAGAACGCATAGGAGAGCAACACGATGATCACCGGCCGCGTGGTGTTGATCAGGAGCATGTTGATCGCGGTGGTGGTGTTCAGCCCGATGTAGGCGAAGGTGTTGTAGACGCTGATGATGAGGATGGCGAACAGAAACAGGATCGGCCAGTGGCGCCGCACCAGCGGCCAGTCCTCGCGCAGATGCGGCCAGGCGAGCACCGCGAACACCGGCAGCGTCACGATCCAGCGCCAGAAGTTCAGCGCGACCGGCGGCATGGTCTCGTGCACCGCGCGCCCGATGACCGCGTTTCCAGACCACAAGACGGCGGTGATCGCCATCAGCAGGTAACCCCGGCCCGACACCCAGCGCAGCAGCCCGCGGCGTGCAGATCCCGTCATCTAGGCGAACCGCTCGAAGGCCGCGCAGCGCTCGAAGGCCGCGCAGCGCTCGTCGCGCAGGCTGGCGAGCCGGCGCGTGCGCGCGGCCTCGCCGGACCGCAACCCCAGCGCGGTGGCGGTGGCGATCGTGGTGGCGACGCCACGCCCGTCCATGCACTGGACGGCGCGCGCGGGCTTGCCGTTCTTCAGCGGCGCGCACATGCCGGGCCGGTCGAGAACCTCCGACTTGCAGGCTGGCGGGATGAAGTGGTGCTCGGCATCGTTGCGCCGGGTCATGCGGTCTTCCGGGTTGAGCGGTCCGGGGGGGATTTTCGCGTCAAATGCTGCCCGCGTGGCGCTTGCCCGCACCGGCTCGAAGCGGGCAAAGGCGCCGCGTCCGGCCGCGGCGCCCGGACCTCCCGCCGCGCACGCCGGCGCCGGCTGGCGTTTACCGCGTACCCGCTGCTGAGCTAAGCTCCGTGCACAGCGAGGCGCGCAGCGAGGCGCGCAGCAAGGCTCGCAGCAAGGCTCGCAGCAAGGCGCGCAGCAAGGCGCACAGCCAAGCCCGCCGCCGGCGCCCTGCAGCACCTGCGGCGCAGGCGGCCGAAAAGCATAGGAGTCATTCATGCAGCGACGTACGCACCGCGCCCGACTCACCCTGATGGCGGCCATCGCGGCGGCGCTCGCGGCGCCGGCCTGGTCCCAGGCGTATCCTGCGCGACCGATACGCGTGATCACCCAGTTCAACGCCGGCACGCCGGGCGACCTGATCGCGCGCGTGGCCGCGCAGGTCATGAGCGAGACGATGGGCCAGCCGGGCGTGGTCGAAAACCGCCCCGGCGGAGGCGGCATCGTCGCGGTGGGTGCGGTGGTGCGCGCGGCCCCCGACGGCTACACGCTGCTCGTCTCCAATGCCAGCGTGCCCGCGGTGCTGCCGGTGCTGGCGAAGAATCCGCTGCCCTTCGACCCGCTCAAGGACCTGACGCCCATCACCATCATCGGCGACATCGCCATGCTGGTGGTCGCCAACGCCGCCCTGCCCTTCAACAACTTCAAGGAACTGATCGAGTACGCCCGCGCCAACCCGGGCAAGGTGAACTACGGCACCACCGGCATCGGCACCTCGATGCACCTCGCCGGCGAGCAGATCGACATGCTGTCCGGCGCGCCGCTGACCCACATCCCCTACAAGACCAGTCCCGTGCTCGACGCGGCGAGCGGGGCGCTGCAGCTCGCCTTCGTGGTGGGGGCTCAGGGCTTGCCGCTGATCCGCGAGGGCAAGGTGAAGCTGATCACCGTGATGTCCTCGGCGCGCTTCCGGGCGATGCCCGAGGTGCCCTTGATCAACGAGGTGCTGCCCGGCTTCGAACCCCCGCCGCAGTGGACCGGCTTGCTCGGCCCGGGCGCGCTGCCCCCGGCGATCGTGAAGCGGCTGTTCGCCGACGTGGTGCACGGCCTCACCTCGCCGGAGGGACGCGCCAGGGTGCAGAAAGTCGGCTTCGAGAGCATGGTGAGCAAGTCGCCCGAGGAGTTCGCCGCGCTCATCCGCCGCCAGCAGGAACTGGTGGCGCGCATCGCGAAGTCCGCCGGCATCCCGAAGCTCGACTGATCCTCGGGACGCGCGGGCGGGACTTCTGTCGCCGCTCATTCGAGCAGGGACCAGCCCCACCCGCCGCAATCCGGGCACGCCCCGCCGCCCAGCACGCCGGTCGCGCGGCAGGACTGGCATTCGTTCCACACGTGCCCGAGGTCGCTCTTGTACTTTCCCGGGCAGCGCCGGCCGTAGCGCGACTGCTGGCAGCGGTGGTTCAGGTACATCTTGATGCCGATGTAAGCGCCGCACACGTCGCACACGCCCAGCGGCTTTCTCTTCCTGAAGCGCGGCACCTTTCCCGCTCACTCCTTATCCGATCTCTCGCCCGGCGCCCGTGTCACGACCTACGCGGCGAGCGGCAGCTTGAACAGCCGGATGGTGTTGGTGCGGCCGATCTTCAGGCGCTCCGCCTCGGTGAGCACCGGCGTATTGTCGAACCAGTTCGCCCCGTCGGCCATCACCTCCATCGGGTAGTCGAGCGCGAACAGGATGCGCTCGATGCCCATCTCGGCGATGGCGCAGCGGAAGGTGGAGTCGCTGAAGTTCCCGCTGGTGGTGATGTGCACGTTCGCCCTCAGGTAGGCGCTCATCGGCTTTCTTGCCGGGTACCCTGCCGGGATCGTCTTGATGCGGTGGTCCAGCCGCCACATGTCGTACGGAATGCGCTCGCCCAGGTGGCCGATGACGATCTGCAGTCGCGGATACTCGTCGAACAGGCACGAACCGATCAGCCGCAGCACGTGGAGCGAGGTCTCCACCGCGAAGCCCCAGGCCGAGCTGAACAGCCACGGGTGCCCCTCGTAGGGCTGCGCGCGCTCGTATACGGCGGTGCGCGGGTGCATGTAGAAGGGAACCTCGAGCGCCTCGACGCACGCCCAGAACGGCCGGTACTCGGGGCCGTCGTAGTAGATCACCGAGTCCGGGACGTGCTTCTGCGTGAACCCGTTCACGAGCGCCCCAGGGAAACCCAGGTCCTTCACGCAGCGGGTAAGCTCGGCGGCGGCCGCTTCCGGATCCTGCATCGGCAGCGCGGCGAACCCCCCGAGGCGGTCCGGGCGCTTCGCTACCTGCTCGGCGAGGAAATCGTTGTACCTGCGCGCCGCCTCGATCGCCTCCTTGGGCTCGAGGATCATCTGCACCGCCGGCGCGTTGAGCGACAGAATGGCGTACTCGATGCCGGTCGCGTCCATGTCCTTCAGGCGCAGGTCGTGGAAATCCACCAACCGCCGCGCGGTCTCGGCCCATGAATCCGCGTGCTCCAGACGCCTCGCGGTATCGGCGTCGGGACTGTCGTACGCGAAGTGCTCCTCGATCGCGATCTTTCCCTGCATGTGCGTTGACTCCCTGGCTGTGTTGACGGACGGCTCGGCGGCGCAGGCCGCGCCTGGCAAACGACTTTCGCTGCGACTAGGCGCGGCGTTGACCTGGATCAAGCGGCCGGGACGAGGCGCGGCTCGCCGCGCACCGCGCGCCGCATCTTGGACACGAAGGCCGCGACGACTGCCGGCGGCCGACGCCGCCGCGGCTCAGGCAAGGCTCAGCAATTTCCCGTATCCCGGCACGGCGGCGTCTCCGCCGGCCACGCGCACCGCCTGCCAGAAAGCGGCCGGCGTGCTCGACACGACCGGCACGCCCGCGCGCTCCTCGATGGTCTTGCCGACTTCCAGCGTGCGCAGCCCGCCGCAGGAGATCAGCAGACCCTGCGCCTGCGGTACGCTGCCGGCCACATCGGCGGCGAGCGCGACGATGTCCTCCTCGCTCTGCCTCGAGGCCGCGCCGAACTCCTCCAGCCCGAACCCCCGCAGGGCGAGCACCTCGAACCCGGAGTCGGTGAGGAAACCCCGCAGGCGGCTGTTCACCACGTCCGCGTAGGCGGTGGCCACGCCGATCCTCATCGCTCCCAGCGCGCGCAGCCCTTCCACCACCGCCTCGCTCATGCTGCTGGTGGGTAGACCGGTGAGCCGGCGCACCGTCTCCAGCAACTGTGCGTGCGCCTCGTAGCCGCGGTAGAAGGTGAGCGAGGTGCCCATGAGCATGAGGGCATCCACCCCGGCGGCGGCAAGCCCCTCGGCGGCGGGCACGATGCCCTCCCAGGCGCCGTCGTAGCCCTGCGGTGTGAGCGCCTTGACGCCCACGCCACGCGCCACGAAGCGGATGCCCGGATACAGCTTCGGGCCCTCGGGGGATACCGTGTCGCTCGCCACGGGTACCACCAGGCCGATGGTGAGGGTGTCGCTCATTGCCATGCTCCTTCCTGGATGCAGGGAAAACCCGCACGCTACCGCTCGGGTCGCGAGCCACGACCAGTGACGGGCGTCGCAAAAAGGGGCGCGCGCTATCGCGGTCTGGAAAGAAGGCTCGGATTTCGTGAAGTCTAGGCAGCGCCAGAGGCGAGCGAGCTTCTCGCTTCCTGCGACTGCGCGGACCACATCCGAGAATGTACGCCAATCCGGTGGTCCGCGCCTGCCACCGGATCGGTTCAGGCATCCAGGTAGCGCTGGATAAGCTTGCAACGCTGCTCCATGGTCGGCCGGTGAAACGCGCCGTCGAAGAACGCGGGACGGAACAGCGGCACGGTTTCGCCGCCTCTCGTGACCAGGACCACGTCGTAGCTGATCGAGCCGCCTTCGATGTCTCCCAGTTCCTCCAGGCGGACTTCCGCGATCGTCCGGAAAGGGACAGCGCGCTCGCGCGCGCGAAACCGGCTCCGGTCGCGGATCAGTACCTGCCGGGCCTGCGGATCGACGATGACCGTCCGGCGAAAATTCGAAGCCAGCAGGAACACGCCGATCATCGCCAGCAGTGCTCCGAGGGCCTGGCCCGCCACTGCGGTGGCCGTGCCGGTTTCGACGACCCGGTGGAATCCGAGCGCGAGAACGAGCCCGGCGGCGAGGCAGATCACGCCCAGACCGGTCTGGCGGAGCGGGTTGCTCTGGATGCTCCACTTATCCATACGGTCTGCGGTATTCACGCGCCGGCGTGCGACGCAGAACCGCGGTCCCGGTGCATCGCGGGGAACCCGGGGCGCCGCCGCGCTCGCGCCTTGGGGTGCGCCAGACTCAGCAAACGTCCCGGAGCACCGGCCCGCCCGGATGCATACGCCGGCGTGCGCGGCGGCGCATCCTGCGCATCGGGACGCCGAGCGCTATTTCAGCTCGCCGTAACGCGAGCGGTAGTCCGCCATGAGCTTGGTGAGCAGTTCGGCGAGCCGCTGGGCCGCAAACGGACTCATCACCAGGCGGTGCGCCAGTTCGATCTCCATCTCCGGGCTGGCCCGGTCCCAGCTCGTGTTCATGCCGAAGTTGAGGACCACCTCTTCCTTGGTGCTGTTCGCATTGGCGAAATTCACGTACGAACTCTTCAGGTTGTCGGTGTTCCACTTCACCTTCAACGGCTGCCCGGTTGCGGCGCCTTCCGCGATTTCGACCTTCCCTGCTTCTGCCACGCTTGCTCTCCAGTCGTTGTGCTGTTCAATCCGGGCCGGCGTTCTGCCCGGATCCGTATTTCATCACGCAGCGGGCAGGCTGAGCTTCCAGCCATTGGGCTTCGCCGGCGAGGCGCCTGTCTGGCTGCCCTGCACCCAGTCGCCGACCCAGTCCATGCCCTTCACCGCGCCTTCGCCGAATCCGGCAGTGCGCTCGGTCATGTTGACGACCGGGGCCCTGTTCCTGCCTGACTCGGCGCCCCGCGACGGCGTGCCGCGAACGTTACCGCCGGCTTGCACGCCGCCGGCGGGATCCCTGGGATCGAAGTCGCCGGTGGCCGCGGGTTCGGCAGAGGATACGTCGATCTCGAGCGTGCCCTGTGCCGCGGCTGCGACCTTGAAGTCGAGCTCCAGCACCCTGCTGCCTGCCGCGCCAGGCTTGAGCCGGCCCGGGTCGACCACCAGACTGCCCGCTTCGACGGAGCGGATCACCGCGGCGGCGTCGAGCGTCGATTCGCCCAGGCGCACCCCGGTCAGCTCCAGATCGGCCGCGGCGAAGTTGAAGGCCAGCGCCCACGCAGCAGGCGTTCCGAGTTCGTCGAGGCTGATCGGCACCGTCACGCTGCCGCCCGCGGCCGCGCCGACGATCGTCGAGCCGGCAGCCGCCGCGTCGTTGACGGCGACACGGATGGCGCCATCGGTGGGATCGGCGCCCGGTTGCGGCTCGGGGTTGAGCGTGAGCCGCGTGTCATTGAGCGCGGTCCACTGCAGATCCAGAGGCAGCGTGCCCGATGCCGTGGGTGCGACCCGGAAGTCGAGCTCCAGCAGGTTCCCGCTGCCCCCCGCCAGCGCCGTGAGCCGACTCATGTCCACCGTCAGCCGGCCGGGCTGAACCGTCTTGACGAACCAGTCGAAATCCAACGTGAGACCGCCCAGCCGCACATCGACCAGTTCCAGATCCGTTGCGGAATAAGCCAGGGCAAGTTGGACGCTGACGAGGTTCGCTGCCGTGTCCAGTTGAACCGGAACGGTGATGGTCTCACCGGCCCGCGCCTCGACCACCGGCAGGTTGACCAGCGGGTCCGGTCCGGCGAAGGTCAGGGGCGGGATGCCCGCCGGGATCTCGGGGATCACGGTCTGGGCGATTCCCATCACCTTCTGAGTCAGCGCCCTCAAGTCCAGGCTGCTCAGCGTGCCGTTGCCGGTCACGTTGCCGATCAACAGCGGATCGACGAGGGGATAGGCGCCGTAGCCGGCGTAGCGGCGGGCGAGAACGTTGGTGACCTTCTGGATGTCCTCGGTCGTGTACCCGCCGTTGCCGGTCGCGTCGCCCGCGTAGGCCACCACGTGCAGGCCGTCGTCGTCCTGCGCTGCGATCGCGCCGTTGTTGAACTGCACGTCCGCCAGGTTCAGGACCTCCCGGCTGCCGTAGGGC
This sequence comes from Burkholderiales bacterium, assembly GCA_020846575.1. Lineage (GTDB taxonomy): Bacteria > Pseudomonadota > Gammaproteobacteria > Burkholderiales > SG8-39 > JADLDQ01. Next base: position 1,116 of record JADLDQ010000178.1, on the reverse strand, counting down.
GCAGCGTCGGCCACCTGCGCCTGGATGCGCGCAACTTCGGTCAGGGCGCCCGTGGTGAGGGTGGTGATGCCGGTGATGGTGACGGTGAGGCGACCGTCCACGCTCCAGTCGGCCGAGGTCGTGGCGCCCGGCAGCACTCCGGTGACGCCGCTCACGTCGAGCAGCCCCGCGTCGTATTCGAGCGTGAAGTCGATCCGATTGACACCGGCTGCGTTGCTCACCCGCACCGGAAGTCCGGTGGCCAGCGTGGCCGGATTCAACCACTGTCCGGGTCCGCGCACGATCTCGCCCACCGTCAGGACCGCGCCGAGCGCGCCCTGCGTGAAGCCCGTCGCGAAGTTGCCGCCGGCAACGCCGTTGCCGTCTCCGTCCAGGGCGCGCCCGAAGGTGTCGATCAGACCGTCGAGGCGGCCGTCGAGCGTCAGCGTGTAAGCGCCGGCGGCGAGCAGCCCGTTCGTCTTCGGATCGCCGGTCTTCACGAAAGTGAAGCCCTGGTGGTCGCCGTGCACCACGATGCTGCCCGCCACGGTCTTGTTGGCGGCGTCCTTGAGCAGCGCATCGGCTGCGCCAAGGCTGAAACCCTCGCCGTCGTATAGATTGAACGGCGTCGAGTCGAACGCGTGGTTGAAGCGCAGTTCGTAGCCGGTGTTGGTCGGCGTCACCGACGCCACCCGCAGCAGATCCTGGGTGACCGTGATGCTGACGTTGGCCGAGCCGGTGAGCACGCCGTCGCTCACCGTGTACTGGAAGGTATCCACGCCGTGGAAGCCGGCATCGGGCGTGTAGCTGAACGAGCCGTCGGCCGCGAACGTCACCGTTCCGTGTCCCGCCGGTCCGAGCGTCAGGACCTCAAGCGCGTCCCCGTCCGCATCCTGGTCGTTGGCCAGCAGGCCGGCCGCAGCCACGTTCAGGGTCTGGCCGTAGCCGGTCTGGTAGTCGTCGTCCACCGCGTCCGGCGCGGCATTGGTCACATCGATGCTCACCAACGCCGTGTCGCTGGACACCCCGTCGCTCACGACGTAGCTGAAGTTGTCGCCGCCCACGTACCCGGTATCCGGCGTGTAGACGAAGCTCCCGTCCGCCGCCACCGACACCACGCCGTGGCTCGCCTGGAAG
>JADLDQ010000458.1 GCA_020846575.1 Burkholderiales bacterium | reverse complement strand
GATCCGCGCGTCTGCAATCCGCCGCCGGCGACCGGCACCGAAGAGCGCGCCGAGTTCAACGTCTGCGCATCGCAAAACTTGAAGCCGCTCACCTTCGTCGCGAGCAGCCGCGAGACCCACGACTACCGCATCGCCTTCGAGGTCGAGCTGTCGGCCTCGGGCACGCGCGCCGAGTACATCACCGCACCGTTCGGCAAGGACGTGAACGGCGGCGGCTTCGACGCGGACGACGCTGGGGACGAGCTGTGGGGCCACGTCTATCAGTCCCCCGCGGGCGTCGTCGTCGACACGGGCACGGGCCAGACGGTCAACCGCGACGTCTATGGCTTCACGGTCTTGGTCGAGAGCACGGACCTGTTGGACGACATCTTGGATACCGTTCGCGAGACTTTACGCACGGCGTATCCGGGGGTGGTCACCGAGACGAGCGCGGTGACGGCGCGTCCGGCGCATGATGACCTGCCCAACTTCCGCGTGCTGCGCGCGCAACGGCAGCTGTCCTTGTCGTTCGCGGACGTGCGCTCGGCGCTCACGCTGCGCAACAACCTGCTGGTGAACGACGTGCTCGCTGGCGTCGATCCCGATCCGGCGACCGTGCCGCCCGCCGTCGATCCGGTGTACGGCTCGATCGTCTGTCCGGGCTCGCAGCGCTGCTATCGAAACTTCTCGCTGTACGTCGCTGGCGTGCAGCGGCTCGATCAGGACGGGCCGGATGGCGACCCCGTCGTCTTGCTCACGTTCGCGCTGACGCCCGACGACTCGGATCCGGCGAATCCGTCGAGCCCCTCGAATCGCTTGTTCGCGGATCGGTTGACGCGACTCGAGGACCTGACCGGCGGCTCGGCGCTGGCGCGCTTCGAGGCCGAGATCGGCAACGACTGCGAGCGCAAGCCCGCGACGCAGGCGAAGGCGGACATTCTGTGGGTCGTCGACGACTCGCGCTCGATGCAGCAGATCATCGATCGGCTCGAGCAGGCCGCGCGCGACGCCAAGGCGGTGTTCACCGCGAACTCGAACATCGTCGACTTCCGCTTGTCGATGACGACGACGAACGCGTCCGAGAACGCGCGCAAGCTGTGCCCCGATACGTGCGCGTCGACCTGCGCGACGACGGCCAATTGCGGTGCGGGCCTGTGCGCGGATCAGGCGCTGGGCTGCTTGAAGCTGTGCCCGTCGGGCTGCAACACGAACTGCAAGCAGATCGCGAACACCTCGCTCGACTGCCCGGCGACCTCGGTGTGCACCGCGGGCTGCATCGAGCTGTCGAACGACGGGGCGCTCACGACGATGCTCTCGGGTGACCTCGTGAACTACGCGCTGCCCGGCGGTGGCGGCACGTTCTACTACGAGGACAGCGAGTACTTGGACTGCGAGGCCGCGGACAGCGCCAACCCGGCGCACCAGAACTCGCAGATTCAGTTCATCAACCAGTGCAGCGACGCACCGTATTCGACGAGCGGCGAGTTCAACCCGTTCTTCGGCCCTGCCGGGGCGCGCAAGAAGCTGACCGAGCACGCGCGCTTCTTGTCGAGCGATCCCGCGGCCACCTGCACGAGCGAGCTGCTCGACTTGTCGCCGAAGAGCGACGCGGCGAACACGACGTGCGACCCCAACTCGGAGTACTGCTGCGAGCGTCTCACGGCTGCGTGCACGGATGCGCCCACGGTCTTGGCCTCGGAGATGTGCGATCTCATCCGCGCCATGGGCGGCCAGCCAAACGCGACCTTGACGACGAGCTCGGCGCGCGCGCACTCGGCGCCAGAGTCGGGCTCGCGCTCGGCCCGACGGCTGATCAGCAAGCTGATTCCGGCGTTGCCGAAGGACGCGGTGGGTCCGGTGCCCGATCCGACGCAGCGGCTGCGCTTGGACTGCGCGAGCAGCGAGGCCAACTGCGATGCGTGTGATCCGCGCAATCCGCCGCTCGCCGACTCGGGCGATACGTGCACGAGCGACGCGGATTGCCTCTCGCTGCCGCGCGAGCGCTGCAACACCTCGACGGGTCAGTGCGTCCAGGCCTGCCAGCCCGTGCCGCTCGTCACCATCGTGCTCTCGGACGAAGAGGACTTCTACTTCAAGGACGAGTGCGCAAACGCCTATGGCAATCCGGTGACCGGCAGCGATTGGGAGCGCACGGCCCAGGGTACCGCCGACAAGCG
>JADLDQ010000177.1 GCA_020846575.1 Burkholderiales bacterium | reverse complement strand
GGCCGCGCTCGCCGGCGAGTGCGCGGCGCTGGGCCTGCGTCCCCTGGTCATGGACCAGAGCCGCGGGACGGTCGCGGCGCGTTTCGGCCTGCGCGCGCGCTACGAACTCGCGCACGTGCTGCGCGGCGACCGCGACTGGTCGCGGGTGGCGCTGGACTGCGGCGCCGGTATCACGCTGCTGCCGGCCAAGCGCGGCCTGCCGGCCCTGGCGCACGAGGGGTGGACGGCGACGCTGCTCGACTGGATCTACGCTCTGCCCCAGAGGATCGATCTGGTCATCCTGAACCTCGCCAGCCCGCAAGCGGCGCAGGGGCTGATCGATCCCCGAGGCGACTGGCTGGTGGCGATTCCGGGGCGCAACCCGAACCTGATCGGCGCCTACCGCGCGCTCAAACACCTGTGCGGTATGGCGCGGCCGGCCTCGGTGCGCGTGCTGCTCGAGGGACACCCGCACCGACGCGCCGCCGCGGCGTGCTTTCCCTCGCTCGCCGCGGCCGCGAGGCGGTTTCTCTCGCTCGAGCTGGAGGACTGCGGCTGCCTGCCGGGGCTGGACGGGGAGGGCGGGGCCGCGCGCCAGCTCGCGGCGGCGCTCGAGGGCTGGCGGCTTCGCGACCATGCGCCGGCGCGCGCGTGCGGCGCCGGGCCGCAGCGCGAACGCATCCCGCGCGGGAGCTGAGGCGTGGACCATTATCCGGGCGGGCGGCGCCCGCATTCAAGTCGCTGCCGGCAGAGGACCTGCCAGGCGTAACCAGGAGAGGACAGTAACCATGTACACCGCTACCGGAACGCTGGACCGTCAGGACTACGTGACGCGCTTCGCGCCGCTGGTGAAGCGGCTCGCCCATCACCTGGTCGCACGGTTGCCCGCGGGAGTCCAGCTCGACGACATGGTCCAGGCGGGCATGATCGGCCTCATGGACGCGGCGGCCCGGTACTGCGAGGGTCAGGGCGCGCAGTTCGAGACCTACGCCACGCAGCGCATTCGCGGTGCGATGCTCGACGAACTGCGCCACAACGACTGGCTGCCGCGCAGCGCGCGCAAGGCGCAGCGCAGGGTGGAGGCCACCATCTCGCGGCTGGAACAGCGACTGGGGCGCCCGCCGATCGAGCAGGAGGTCGCCTCCGAGCTGGCCATGTCCCTGGCCGACTACCAGAGCCTGCTGCACGAGGCGCATGGCGCGCAACTGTTCAACTACGAAGACTTCAACCACGACGATGAAGAGCAGTTCCTGGAGCGTTCGGTCGCCGACCCGCGCCCGGGGGCCGCGGAGGTGCTGCACGACCAGCGGCTGCGCCAGGCGCTGGTGGCGGCCATCGAGAGGCTGCCCGAGCGCGAGAAGCTGCTGATGGGCCTGTACTACGAGCAGGACCTCACCTTCCGCCAGATCGCCGAGGTGCTCGGCGTTACCGAATCGCGCGTGTGCCAGCTGCACAGCCAGGCGGTCGCGCGGCTGCGCGGCAAGTTGAAGGGCTGGTGAGCCCCGGACCCCGGGTGAACGACCCGCGCGAACCGATAGCCGAACGCAGGCACCGCCTGGGGCTGCGCTTGTCCAGCGTGGCCCAGCAGCTCGCGGTGCTGGCGGCGGTGCCGCTCGCGCCCTTTCTGGCGGTGATCGCGTACTCGTTCTACGGCGACTTGACCGCGCTCACCCGCAACCCCGCGGGCCAGTCGCTCGCACCGGCGCTGGAGCGGCTGCTGGTGGACATGGTGCTGTTGGGCGCGGTGCTGGCGGTGACGCTGTGGCTGGCGGTCACGATCTCGCGCTCCATCCGCTATCCACTGCTGCGGCTGCGCGCCGGGACGGCGCGGCTCGCCCGGGGCGAACTCGGCTTCCGCGTCGCGGCGGGCGGGCTGCGGGAACTCGCGGCGCTCGCCGAGGACTTCAACCACATGGCCGAGCGCATCACCGAGGCGAACGCTCGGCTCAAGAGCAGCCGCGAGAGCTTCCGCAGCCTGTTCGAGCGCGGGCCGCTGCCCTGCGCGCTGTCGAGCGTGCGCAGCGGCGGCTTCCTGGCGGTCAACGACAGCTGGCTGGCGCTGTTCGGTCATGCGCGCGAGCAGACGCTGGGCCGCGCTGCGAGCGAACTCTCGTTGTGGGCGGATCCCGGCCAGAACGAGGGGCTGTCGCGCCTGCTGCGCGAGCGCCCCACGGTGCGCAACTTCGAAGCGCGCCTGCGGCGCGCGGACGGCGGGGTGCTCGACACCCTGCTGTCGGTCGAGATCATGGCCCTGGAGGGCGAGCCCGTCTGGCTGTGGATGGTGACCGACATCACCGCGCGCAAGCGCTACGAGCTGGCGGTGAGCCGGCTCAATCGCGAGCTGGAGAACCGGGTGGCGCGCCGCACCGCGGAGCTGTCGCAGGCCAATCGGGAGCTCGAGGCGTTCTCCTACACCATCGCCCACGATCTGCGCGCGCCGCTGCGCGCGATCGACGGGTATTCCAGGCTGCTGGCGCGCGACTGCGGCTCGCAGGCGGACCTCCAGGAGGGCGCTGCGCACGGGACGGATCGCGGCAGGCGCCACCTGGAACGCATTCACGTGAACGTGATGCATATGGCCGAGATGATCGAGCACCTGCTCGCCTTCGCCCATGTGGGGCGCGGGGCCATGAAGCACTCGCGCGTCGACCTGCAGCGCATCATGGGTGAGCTGGCGCAGGAATGCCAGCCGGAGGGCGCCCGGGTGGACATCCGCGTGGGCAGCCTGCCCGAGGTGAGCGGCGACGCGAGCCTGTTGCGGCAGGTGTTCCAGAACCTGCTCGCGAACGCCGTCAAGTTCTCCTCGCGCGCGGACTCGCCGCTGGTGGAGGTGAGCGGATGGGAGGAAGACGGCTGGGTCGTTTGCCAGGTGCGCGACAACGGCGTGGGCTTCGACATGGACTACGCCGGCAAGCTCTTCGGCGTGTTCCAGCGCCTGCACCGGGCCGACGAGTTCCAGGGGACCGGGGTGGGTCTGGCGATCGTGCACCGCATCGTCACGCGCCACGGCGGCGCGGTGCGCGCGCACGGCGAGCCGGGCCGGGGGGCGACGTTCACCGTGAAGCTCCCGGCCGAGTCGCCGCCCGAGTGCGAGGACTGCCCGAATCCGGCGATGGATGCGGCACACGCCTGAGCCCGGGGCGGGGCGCTGCAATCCTCAAGCGTGGCGCTCACGGGGCGATATTCCCTGAACGAGCGCGACTGAACGCCGGCAAACGCACCCGTGCGCCAGAGGCCGGTGCGCGCCCGGGGCGCAAGCCGGAGCATGGCGATGGACGTACTGCTGGTCGAAGACAACCCCGACGACGCGGAGCTGACCCTCATGGCGCTGCGCGATTGCGAAGCGGTCGGCGAACTGGTGCACGCCCTGGACGGAGCCCAGGCGCTCGAGTACATCCTCGCCGGCGGGCCGCGCGCGTGCCGCAACGGCGCGCGCCTGCCGAAGGTGGTGGTGCTGGACCTCAAGCTGCCCAAGCTCGACGGCCTGGAGGTGCTGCGCCGCATTCGAAGCGACGAACGCACCCGGCGGCTGCCGGTGGTGGTGCTCAGTTCCTCCGACCAGGAGAGCGACCTGCGCCGCTGCTACGAGCAGGGGGTCAACAGCTACGTGGTGAAACCGGTCGGATTCGAGGAATACCTCGAACGCGTATCCCAGCTCGGGCGCTACTGGCTGGCGCTCAACCGGACTCAGAGACCGGAGGCGGACACCGAGCCGCCGGCGTCGCGGGTCTGATCGGCGCCGCAGCGGCCGCCTGCGGTACTCCTCGCGGGAGCGGCAAGCTCGGCTGGACCTTCGGGAACGGCGCCACCGGCGCGGGCGGCAATGCCCCCATGGTGCGTGCGCGCCAGCGAACGCGCGCCGCCACGGGCCCGCGAAGACGCCGCTCAGACTCGTACGAGGCGTCCCGGACCGCGGTCGAATCGCGTCGAGCCGTCCGGACCGTAGGTGCCGTTGGCGCAGGTCGCCGCGGAAATGAGGTTGAGCCTCGCCTGGAGGTGCTGCGCGAGGGCGGTGACCAGGCGGCCGTTGATGCCGTTCTGGCGCCGCGCGGCTTCGGCCCGGGCGCTGAGGCGCTGCCATTCGGACTGCACGCCGCTGGACTGGCCGGGATGGCGCGCGAGCCACTCGCGCATGCCCTGCTCGGTGCCGGGAAGACCGCTGCCGGTGAGGATCGCACTGCGGCGCGCAGCCGCGTCGCGCAACCGCACCGAGAGTCTTTCCTTCTCCCCCGCGAGGCCGGCGATGCGTTCGACGGCGCCCTCGAGCAGCGCCGCTTCCTCTTCGCGCAGCAGCTCGAGCATGCGCTCGTAGCCCAGGTTCTCCTCCGACAACCGGGCGGCCAGCTCGGCGGCCAACTCGGCGGCCGGCATCGCTTGCGTGTTCATCGCAGCTCAGTGCTTGCGGCCGAGCATTTCCAGCACGCTCTTGAGCAGCCGGTCGGCGACCACCTCGGCGTTGACCTTCAACTCCCCGTTGCGGATGGCCGCCTTGATCGCTTCCAGCCGGGCTTCGTTCACGCCGCTGCTCGCCAGGCGCGATTGCACGGACGGGACGTTTGGGGCGACCGAACTCGGTCCCGTGTCCTCGGCGCCCTTGCGGGATGCCCGCAGATCGGCGAGGTTCCCGGCCTTGTAAGGGTCGATCGGGGATCCGATTTTCATGTTGACTCCTGATGGAAGTGCTGGCGAACCGTTGGCCCAATCATCGGCAGCGCCGCGGCGAACTTGAGGGCTGAATGCATTCGGCGGCCGGCGGCGCTCAGAACCGGACTTCGACCACCCGGCCCGCCTGGACGGTGCCCGTGAGCACCTTGCCCGAACCGGTCTGCACCCGCAGTGTCTGCCCGGACATGGCCTCGCCCAGGGCGCGGGCGTCGGTGCTGACGGTGAACCCCTGGCCCCTGTAGACGACCTTGACCGAATCGCCCTGGCTGACCGCGGGCCGCAGGCGGAACTGGTCCGCGCGCAGCACCTGCCCGGCGGGCAGCGCGCGCGTGAGCACCCGGTCCTGCAACTGCTCCAGGCTGGTGAGCACCGAACGCTCCCGGGTCAGGTCGACCTCGGCCATGCGCACCTCGCCCGGCGCCGGTGTGCGCCCGGCGGACAGTGAGACCGCGGCGACCAGCGCCGGGGCGAAGACCCGCACTTCGACCGGAAGCCAGGCGGTCCAGTCCTGGGGGTCGAGGCAGCGCAGTCCCACCATCAACCGTCCCCAGGGGCGCGCGCCCGGCGGCAGGAACGGCTCGACGCGGCTGCACGGCGTGAGATTCACCCTTGAGTCCAGGCTGCCGACGCTGATCTCGGTGCGCCCGGGAAGGCCGGTCGCCTCCTTTTCCAGGTAGAGCCGGATCGCGCCCAGCGCATCGCCCTCGTGCGCAGCCGGCGCAGCGGCGGCTGCCGCCAGTGCCGTTGCCGCCAGCGCCGCGCCGAGCGCCGTGGCGAGCCGCCGCACGCGGCCGCCGCCACGGGCCTGCGCCTGCCGGACTGTGCTCATATCGCCTTGCCTCCCAGTCGATGACAGCGGCGACGATACGCGCGCGCGCGGGCGCGGCAGCACGCAAACAGCGGCGGAATTCGGCCGCTGTTCCGCGCATGAGCGCACAGGCGCGTTCGGATAATGAGCCGCGTATCGGTCACCGACAAAGGTGCGCGGCGATGCGCGGCGGACTCGACGAGACACTCAACTTCCACTCGCAGGCGTTGCTGCTGCGCGCCCGGCGCCAGCAGCTCATCGCCTCGAACATCGCCAACGCGGACACGCCCGGCTACCGCGCGCGCGACTTCGATTTTGCCGCGGCGCTGCGCGCCGCGACGGGTAACGAAGCGCTGCGCGCCGCGACGGGTAACGAGGCGCCGCGCGCCGGTCCGCAAGCGCAACCGGTCGCGCTGCTGCGCACCGCCGCCTCGCACCTCGCGCCGGCGGCGGGCGAGTCGGTGGCGGGCGTGGCGGTGCAGTATCGCGTGCCTGCCCAGGGCAGCCTCGACGGCAACAGCGTCGAGCTCGACGCCGAGCGCGCGCAGTTCGCCGACAACGCGATCCGCTACGAGG
>JADLDQ010000176.1 GCA_020846575.1 Burkholderiales bacterium | reverse complement strand
GGCGGCCGGGGAGCGTACCCTGCACCGCTCGGATACCTGCCGAGTCGCGAGCAGCGGGCGGCCGAACGCCCGGCGCGCTCTCCCGACACCAGGAAATGCCGCGTCTTCCTTCCAGGAGATCACCATGACCCGGTTCATCATCCAGCCGCACGGCCGGCTTCAGGAGGCCATCGCGCACGAACTCGGCTACTTCCGCGACGAGGGGCTCGACTACGACATCCGCGCCGCCTCGAGCGACGGGGCCGCCAAGCGGATGGACGCGAGCGGAAGGGTCGCCGAGATCCGCTCGGGCGCCTACCAGTCCTACCAGCAGGGCGGCGGCAACAAGGGCGACAAGTCGGACATCTCGTGCGCCTGCCACTGGACGGTCAACAATGCGGCGGCAAACGACATCGGCACGATGTACCGCAACGCGTACGTGGTGACGCCCGGTGCGGTCATGGTGCCGGCCGATTCACCGATCCGGCGCCCCGAGGACCTGGCCGGCAAGGAGATCGCCGTCGGCTACCAGTCGGGCAGCCACTACACCACCATCCAGTCGCTCGAGCCCTTCCTCGCGCCCGGCGAGATCAGGCTCAAGTTCGTCGGCACGCCCTGGCAGCGCGTCGATATCGGCATGGACCGCGACCTGCCGGCCACCAGCCTCTGGGGCATCACCTTCCTCGCCGCAGAGCAGCTCGGCCTGCGCAAGGTCGTGGACTGCACTTTCATGATCACTTTCATGTTCCCGAAGCAGGTGGCGCTCGCCGACGTGGAGAAGTACATGCGGGCGCTGAAGCGCGCACAGATGGAGCTGGACCTGCGGCCCGAGATCTACAAGCATCACTATGCGCAGATGATCCCGGCGCGCTACCGCGACAGGGTGGACGTGCGGCTGTTCGCGCCGGGTGAGCGCATCGTGTTCCTGCCCTACACCAGGCAGGCGTTCGAGCGCACCCAGCAGTGGATCCACGAGCGCGGTATCTTCGACCACGCGCCGCAGAAGGTCGACTACGAAATGGCGGTGGCGGCGCAAGGCTGATGCGCGAGCCGTCCAAGCGCGCGCGCTGAGCGCCGGAGCGGGATGGCGGCCGGCGATTTCGACGCCGTGATCGTCGGCGCCGGCATCGCCGGTGCGTCGTTCGCGCACGCGCTGGCGCCGTACGCGCGCGTGCTGCTGCTCGAGCGCGAAAGCCAGCCCGGTGCGCACAGCACCGGCCGCAGCGCGGCGATGTTCATGGAGAGCTACGGCCCGCCGCAGGTGCGCGCGCTCACGCGCGCCAGCCGCGCGTTCTACCGGCGCCCGCCGGCGGGATTTGCCGAGACGCCCATCCTCGCACCGCGCGGCGCGCTCTACGTCGGCTGGCAGGAACAGCAGGCGGCACTCGACGGCTTGCTGCGCGAGCTGCGCGCCACCGGTTCAGCGGTCGAGCGCGTCGACGCCTGCGAATGCGTGCGCCGGGTCCCCGTGCTGCGCGCTCCAGGACTTGCCGGCGGCGTGCTCGAGGCCGACGCCATGGACGTCGACGTGCACGCGCTGCACCAGGGTTTCCTACGCGGCTTGCAGCGCGCCGGCGGCACGCTGTGGTGCGAGGCCGAGCTGCAAAGCGCCGAATGCAGCGGCAACCGCTGGGCGGCCACGCTCGCCGACGGGCGCCGCGTCGCCTCGCGCACGCTCGTCAATGCTGCCGGCGCCTGGGCCGACGAGGTGGCGCTTCGCTGCGGCGCGCAGCCGCTGGGCATCCAGCCCAGGCGCCGCAGCGCCTTTACCTTCCCTGCGCCACCCGGCGTCGACGTGCGCGCCTGGCCTGCGGTGGCCGACGTGGGCGAGGGGTGGTACTTCAAGCCCGATGCCCGTGCGCTGCTCGGCTCGCCGGCCAACGCCGACCCGGTGCCTGCGCACGACGTGATGCCGGAAGAACTCGACATCGCCACCGGCATCGCGGCGATCGAGGCGCGCACCTCGCTGGCGATCCGGCGGCCTGCGCGCACCTGGGCCGGACTGCGCAGCTTCGCGCCCGACGGCGAGCTGGTGGTCGGCTGGGATGCGCAGCGCAGCGCCTTCTTCTGGCTCGCCGGCCAGGGTGGCTACGGCATCCAGAGCGCCGCCGGCGCTGCCGATCTCGCCACCGCGTTGTGGCGCGGCGCGCCGCTGCCCGCCGAGCTGCGGGCGCAGGGCGTGCAGACCGGTGCGCTGGAGCCCGCACGGTTCCGCCGCTGATGCGCGCAAATGACGCGCCTCGGTCCGGGCCATGATCGAAGTTCGCCTCTACGGTGCGCTCAGTGGGGTCCCTTGCGCACGGGAAACCGTCGCACTTCCAGGACAACGCCGCCCCGTTCAGACGCGCTGATCCGGCAGTCTGCGGGCATGGGGGTGTCTCACTGGACTTCTTTCGCAACACGCCAGCTACGCAATAGCTCCTCCGAGCGAGCGACGACGCCGAACGCAGTCCGGACGTTGAACAGTGCCGACTCATGTTCCTTGACACTCCAGGCCGCGCAGCAATCGTCGATCAGCACAACGTAATAGTCTTTCATGAAACCATCTCTGGCCGTAGACTCGACGCATATATTGGTGGCTATGCCGGTCAGTACGATCGTGCTGATACCGATGCTTCTGAGGATCAAGTCCAGGTTCGTATCGATGAAAGCACTGTGTCGATACTTGGTTACAATGCAGTCTTCCGGCCGCGGGGCAATCCTGTAGAACTCGGCGCCCCATGTACCCGGCCGAACCTGCTGGGTGAAATCGACCCCTGTCGCCAGGTGCCGCGTCTTGAAAACCCGCGAATCTGTCCACCTGCTGTATTCGCTCCGAACAAAAATGATCGGCCTGCCCAGTTGTCTCGCTCCGGTTACGAAGCTCTCCAGCCTTGGTACAACTTTCTGCGCGGTGAAGATGTCGTTCGCTCCTTCGCTGGCATGCAGGTGCATCCTGCCCATGGCACCTTCCTCATGGAAGTAGTCGTTTTGTACATCGATCACCAGCACCGCGCTGTTCAAGAGGTCGATGTGTTCCAGGTTCATCGCCCGCTCCTTTTCGTTGATTTTCATTCAGTCATGGAACAGGGTTGTTCCACAGGTTCACCCGGCGTACCTATCGAGCATGGACGGGGGATCTCTCAGGATGCGGGCGTTATTATGCGGTTCAGGGCTCTATTCTGCGGCGCGCAGGCGCAAGTGTGCGAACCGGACAGCGGCGCGGACGGCTTCGATACGGCCGCTGATTATCTGCCTCCCGCCTGCTCGGATGCAACGCCCGCCGGCAGATTCCCCGCTGCATCGCGCCTCCACGAAGCGTTGTCCTCCTGGAGATCGCAGGCATCGCTGTGATGCGCTAACCGGAAGGTATGACGCAAGGAGTCTCAGGTGAGAATGATCGATCCCCATCTCCATCTCGACCGGATGAAAGGAAAAGAGGTTGAGACCCTCTCCATGGCCGGCGTCGAGGGAGCGGTTCTTCCGACACCCCACATGCTTCAGTGGATGGTCTCCGCCGAGACTCTCTTCAGGATGTGGCGCATGTTCCTCGACTTCGAGGTCAAGCATTCCGCGTCCCTGGGCATAAAGGTCTTTGTGACACTCAGTGTTCCGTTCTACGGGTTGGACACCGAGTCGGTCGCCGAAGCGCTCAAGGCGATGCCAGGCTACCTCGACCATCCCTCGGTCGTGGGCCTGGGGGAGATCGGCATGGATGCCGGGATCCCCGATGAAGAGAGGCTGTTCCGCGCGCAACTGGCGATCGCCAGGGAGCAAGGCAAACCGGTCATCGTGCACACTCCCACCCCGCTCGAGCCCCAGGCAGTCGAGGTCTGCCGTCAGATCATCAAGGTGCTCGAAAGCGAGCGCTTTCCCATGGACAAGGTGGTGTTCGACCACACGGGCCGAGCGAGTTTCAGGGATCGTATCGATACGGGAGCAATGGTCGGCTTGAGCTTGTGCTATGACAAGCTTCGGCCGGAAGACGCCGCGGAAATCGTGGCCGAGTACCCGCAGTTCCGGAGCCAGTTGCTCATCAACTCTGAATTCGGCTACGCCGCAGATGGCTATTTCTCCGTGCCTCGTTCGGTACTTTCCATGCGCAGGCTGGGACTGAAGCGAGACGCAATCGAGACCATCACCTGGGACAATCCGAAGAGATTCTTCGACCTCGATATCGACTGACGCACGCGCCGCTCGCCTCGACTCGCCGAATATCCGGAGTTGTGTCGGTGGACCGCCTGCCGCGCGCCACACCGATGGCCGCGCCGGACGTGTCCGCCGGCGGCTGAGCGGGCGCCGTGCATTCACGCACCGCCTGAATTCCGCAGGGCGGGCGCGGTGTATATTCGGCGGGAAGGGCGTCGCTGAATCAGGATCGAAGGAGGCGTGATGTTCATTCGCAATGCGTGGTATTTCGCCGGGTTCGCCGGCGATATCGGCGGCGCACTCGCTGAACGGCGCTTCCTCGGCGAGTCCGTGGTGATGTTCCGCACGCCGGCGGGGCGCGCAGTGGCTTTTTCCAACCGCTGCCCGCACCGTTTTGCGCCGCTGTCCATGGGTCGCTTGGTCGGCGACCGGCTGCAGTGCGCCTACCACGGCATCGAGTTCGATTTCAGCGGCCGCTGCGTACACATCCCCGGCCAGCCGAAGATCCAGAAGGGCGCCTGCGTGCGTGCCTATCCGGTCGAAGAGCGCTGGGGCTGCGTGTGGATCTGGATGGGCGAACCGGCGCGCGCCAGCGTCGATGCGCTGATCCCCGAGTTCGGCGTGCTCGCCGACCCGCGCTGGGCGCCGGTGCATGGCGTCAAGGAAGTCGCGGCAGGCTACGAGCTGGTGATCGACAATCTGATGGATCTCACCCACATCGCCTATCTGCATCCGAACACGCTCGGCAACCAGGGCGGAGCGCAGGCCGCCGAAGCCGAGGCGCACACCACGGTGAAGGGCGAGCGCGTGCGCGTGGAGCGCGTGATCCGCGATTGCGAACCGGCGCCACTGTATCGCAGCGTGCGTGACATCGCCGGTCGCATCGATCGTTACCAGTATTCGGAGTTCGTGCCGCCATGCTATGTGCTGATCGAGCTGAAGGTGATGCCTGCCGGAACGCAGGATCTGGCTTCCGGTCTTGAATGGCGGGTATTTCACATCGTCACGCCAACCGACGAACGGCACACCAGCTATCGGTGGGTGGTCACGCGCCATTTCGCGCAGGACGATGCCCAGGTCAGCCAGGCACTGTGGGACGGCACCAACGCAACGCTCGATGAAGACCGCGCGATGATCGAGGCGCAAGCGCGCATGCTCGAGGGCACCTCGCTCGATGCGCGCACGCTCCCGACACGTCACGACGGCACGCCGGCGCGGGTGCGGCGCATCATCCGGGAACTGGCGCGACGCGAGGAGGCGCCGCTGGTCGCCGAGACAGGTCCTTAGCCGCCGGCGGCGCGCACATCGACCCGCGCGCGCGTGGCCTGTGCCAGCGAGCGCCAAGCGGCCCCACCGTCGCGGCGTGACCGACTTCCCGGTGTTGCCCGCGGATATGGTCTTCGGCAGGTCGTCGGATTCGGCGCAACACCGATCGCACGCGGCCGGCGAGGCTCGGGTGGCGCGTTTCTCGGCTCGGCGACGCAGGAGCGGATGCGCACCGCGCACAGGTTACGCGCATCCGTTCATGAATCGGACCCGCGTGCGGGTAAGCGCCCTCAGCACCCCGGCGGGTGCTCCTGGCGCGCAGGATCATCGCTCGCGCTTCCCCCCGCGCTTGCGGCCGCCTGCGGCTGCATCCGCCGCATTCGAATCCCTCTCCACACGAGCGCGAGACCTGTCCAGAGTCCGGCGACAGCGCCGGGGATGGCGAGCGCACGCGGGAAGATGGCAATGAGCACGGACAGGGCACACAGGGTGAAACCGACCAGGCCTGCCAGACGCGCCTCGACGGGACCGAGCACCCGGCGGTTGGTCAGGACCGCACCGACCGCGTGGCCGATACGCATGGCCCCCGCAGCGACGGCCCCCGTACTGCCCGATCCGCGCGCCATGGCGCCGCCTGGCCGGCGAGGCTGACCCGGCGCGCATACCTTGCGTCGATCGTCGAGGACGATCTCCGTCGAGTTCGCCAGGTCTCGCAGGTAGAGCTCCTGCATCCGGGTCGCGAAGGCGGTGTCTTCGACGATCGCGTCGAGTTCACAGTTGCCGATCCAGCTCGCGATGTTGAGATTCGTCGAACCCACGCGTGCCCAGCGGCCATCGGCAACGGCGGTCTTCGCGTGCAGCATCGTGCCGTTCCACGCGAAAACGCGGATACCTGCCTCGAGGAGCGAACGGTACCCGGCCCTCGAGAACGGTTTGAGGACCGGGATGTCGGTCGCATTGGGAACCAGGAGCCGCACGTCAACACCGTCCATTGACGCCGCCCGGAGCGCCTCGACATACGGTGAAATGCCGCTGTAGTAAGCGTGCGTCAACCGGAGTCTCCTGCGCGCGATCGCGGCCACGAGCTGATCCAGGCGCAGCATGCTCATCGTGGCGGGTTCGGTCGAAACGATCCGCAGGCTGACGCTGCCAGCGGGTGGGGGCTCACGGATCAAGTCGGGTCGGTCGCGCGCGGCCGGCGGCTGCTCACCTTCCTTGCCTGCGGTCCCCGCCCGGGCAGGCCCCGGCCTGCCTGGCGAGGACGCGTAACCGGCGCGCGCACCTCGGCGCCGGCCCACGCTCATCCGGATTTCCGCCTCTCGCCGCAAAGCGGCGAGTCGCGTCGCCTCAGCGACCGGAAATCGGGTTCTTATAGTGAAAAGGGGGCACGTAGACGCCGGGATGCGGTTCGTAGTCTTCCGTGGGCGGCAGGTCGGGAGGAAAGTCTCGATTGATGCCGGAGGACTTGAGCGAGCGGGACTTCGCCCAACCCTCCTCGAACGGCACATGGAAGGTACGGTAGTAGTGCAGACTCGACATCTTCCAGCGCTGCAGGTCGCCATCCTTGCGGTAGCGTATCTCGTAGGGCCCCTCGCCCCACCAGGCGCTCTTGCCGAACTCACCGGTCTGCAGGAAACAGCGCCATCGCCCGCTCGCATTGCGGCCGTCCGGGGCGACGTGCACGACACCCTGCTGGATCATGTGATTGAAAAGTCGCCCGTACTCCAGCCCCGCAGGGCCGCTTTTCGCGGGGCCCTCTCCGAGGATCCGCTTGAAGAGCTTCTCGGCCTGAGCCTTGCCGCGATAGACGCCGAGGAAGGAGATCTCGATCTCGCAGTCGTCCGTGAACAGCGCGAGTACGTCGTCCCAGAGAGCCTTGTCCAGGTAGTAGCCGTAAATCCGGGTCAGCTTCTTGATCTCTTCGGTATCCTCCAGCGCGCGCAGCCGCGCCTCCACCTCCCGCAGCCGCGCCTCCAGAGCGTCTTCCTTCGTCATTTCGTTCTCCCAGGACAGCGACGAACGCGAATTGCGCCCGCGCCTCTTGCATTGAAGGGTTTGTGGTGCTACACAGTATGCCACTCCAAGGAATCGGGAGAACCGCAATGAGACTCGCCGCGATCGGGTTCGGGACGCTCGCATGCAGCCTGGCGCCGTCAATGATCTCCGCGCAGGTTTTCCCCGTACCCGGCAAGCCGATCAGGATCATTTCGGCCGCACCACCGGGCGGGCCCTCGGACCTGTTTGGACGCGCCATCGCCGTATACCTGGGTAACAACCTCAAGATGCCGGTGGTGGTAGAGAATCGGCCCGGCGGCGCGAGCATCCCGGCGGCGCTGGAGACGGCAAGGTCCGCCCCCGACGGTCACACGATGATGATGGCGATACCGCACACCCATGCGCAGAACCCGCACTTGTTCGAGAAACTGCCTTACGATCCGTTCAAGGACTTCACGCCGATCACGGAGATCTTCCGCTCGCCCGGACTGCTGACCGCGCACCCGAGTGCACCCGCGTTCACGGTACCGGAGATCATCGAACAAGCGCGCAAGGCGCCGCAGAAGATATCTTTCGGTTCGTATGGCGTAGGCTCCACGGCGCATCTGTTCATCGAGATGCTCAACACCAACTACAAGATCCAGCTCCTGCACGTGCCGTACAAGGGTGCAGCGCCCGCCTCCCGCGACCTCGTCGCCGGGGTGCTCATGTACATATTCGATTCGCCCTCTACCGCCGGGCCGCTGATCCGTCAGGGAAAGGTGCGGGCCGTGGCGGTGACCGGTCCCAAACGCATCGCCGCGCTTCCGGACGTACCGACGGCACTCGAGCAAGGCGTGAAAGAATTGAACGTCATGAGCTGGATGGGCTTCTTCGGTCCGGGCGGCATACCGAGGGAAGTGCTCGCGCGCGTCAACGCCGAGCTGGTGAGGGTCATCCGCGGCGAAGACATGGCGCGACAGTTCGCCAATTCCGGCGTCGAACTCACGGGCAACAGTGCGGAAGAGTTCGCCGCGACCGTGCGCGCGGACTACGACACCTGGGGACGGGTGATCCGGGCAACCGGCATAAGACTGCACTGACGCTGTGAAGCCGGCGTGTCTGCAGATCGCACTTCATTGACTGCAGTCCGAATCCGCAATGCCTGCCCCGTAGCCGCCGCGGCACCGAGGTCCGCCCTGCCGAAGGCCGCTTCGACGCAATCGGGGTGCAGGTGCGCCGAGCGGCAGCGCGGATCCGGCCGCTCACGCGTAGGGCGGTAACAGACACCTTATCGCCGGCGTAACCCGGTACGAGTTCCTCGCCACTCCCGGTAATGCCCGCGAGCGTGGGCTTCGGCGCGTTTTCGAGTTCAATGCAACACCGATTGCGCGCGGATCGGCGGGGTCTCGCAGGCTCGAATTGCACGACTGCCGCGCCGCAGCGTGTCAACGCCGGGGATCGACCGGCCTGCGCGCCGTGATGCCGGCAAATGTTGCGCCGCCGGCGTCCATTCCCGTTCTCTGATTCCGTCGGGAAAACCCGCTGCTGCGCGCGGCGGGTCCGCCGCGGGCGGCACCGTCCCGACGACTCAGGCGCCGAGGTAGGCGGCGTGTACTTCGGGGTCTTCGGACAGCGCCTTGGCGCGGCCGTGCAGACGCACTTCGCCATTCTCGAGGATGTAGCCGTACTCGCTCACCGACAGCGCAACCTTGGCGTTCTGCTCCACCAGGAGGATGGCGATGCCGTCGCGGTGCATGCGCGCGATGATCTCGAAGAGCTGCTGCACGAGCAGCGGCGACAGCCCAAGGCTCGGTTCGTCGAGCAGGAGGTATTTCGGCCTCGCCATCAACGCCCGCCCGATCATCAGCATCTGCTGTTCGCCGCCGGACAGGAACCCGGCCGCCTGTTTCCTGCGTTCCTTGAGACGCGGGAAGTACTCGTAGACGCGCTCGAACTCCGGCCCGTGATTGCGCTGCCGCCGGTGCAACCAGGTGCCCAGTACCAGGTTTTCCTCGACGCTCAACGCGGGAAACAGTTCGCGCCCTTCCGGAACCTGAACGATGCCGAGCGCCACGATGCGCTCGATCGCCCATCCAGTGATGTCTCTGCCGTCACAACGGATCCGGCCGCGCGCGCTCGGCACGACTCCGGAAATGCAGTTCAGCGTGGTGCTCTTGCCCGCACCATTGGCTCCGAGCAGACATACGATGCCGCCGGCGTCGACCTGCAGGCTGACCGCCTCCAGCGCGCGCACGGAACCGTAACTTGCCGAGATGGTCTGGACTTCAAGCATCGCCCGCGGTTCCCAGATAGGCCTCGATGACCTTCGGATCGGCGCGAATCCGCTCGGGCGCCCCTTCGGCGATCTTCTCTCCGAAATTGAGCACCGTGATGCGGTCCGCAACGGCCATGACGAGCTGCATGACGTGCTCCACCAGCACCACGGTGATTCCCTGCCGGCGCGCCAGATCGACCAGCAGCGCATCGATGGTCGCGATCTCGCGGTTGCGCAGTCCTGCCGCGGGCTCATCCAGGAGCAGCATGCGCGGCCTGGATGCGAGCGCTCGCGCAAGATCGACCAGCTTCTGGTGTCCGAAGTCGAGATCCTCCGCCGGGACGTTTCGATACGAAGCCAGTTCGAGTCGCTCGAGCAGCGCATCCGCGTCTCGAACCGCGTTGCGTTCGGCGGCGTTGCGCCGCGCACCCGGCGCGAACGGGAAGTACGCGTTGATGCGCTGGGTCATCCCGATCAGGATGTTCTCCAGCACGGTAAGCCTTCGCAGCAGTTCGATGTTCTGGAACGTGCGTGCAATTCCGATCGCGCTGATACGATGCGCCGGCTCGCGCAGCAGCGAATGCCCATCGAACACGATGTCCCCGCCGCTCGGGGTATAGAAGCGCGAGATGCAGTTGAAGACGGAAGACTTCCCCGCTCCGTTCGGACCGATCAGTGCATGAATCGAGCCTTGCGCCACTTCCATCGAAAAGCCGTTCAACGCCCGCAGACCGCCAAACTGCAGCGAGACATCCCGAATCTGGAAGAGCGGCTGCACCGGTCACTTGCTCCGGCCGCCGCGAGCCGCGATCAGGCCCCAGATGCCGCGCGGCATGAACATCATCGACAGGATCAGGATCAGGCCGTAGACGAGTTCCTGCCACACGAACAGCCCCCGCATCGCGGTACGCATGATCTCGGGCAGCAGGCCGAGCAGCACGGCGCCGATCAGCGGACCGGGCAGTGTTCCCAGCCCGCCGACCACGACCATCGACAACACCAGCACGATCTGAGAAAAACCGAATGCCTCGGGGTTCACGAACGACTGAAAGAGCGCAAAAGTTCCGCCGGCGACGCCCGCGTAGGTTCCCGAAATCACGAACGCCCAGATCCGCGTCCTGAACACGTCGATCCCGGACACTGCGGCGGCATGCTCGCTGTCGCGCACCGCGCAGAGCGAGCGCCCCAGGCGCGACCGCGTGAGATACATCGTCGCCCCGATAACCAGGGCGAGGATAATCGCGATCACTGGAAACGCCCGGGCGTCCGTCCCCGTCGTCCAGCCGAGAACGCTCGGCGGCGCGATGCGCAGGCCGTCGGCGCCGCCGGTCAGACCTTCCCATGAATTGAAGACCCACTGGGCGCTCTCGGCAAAGGCGAAAGTCGCGAGCGCCAGGTAGACGGAATGCAGACGGATCGCCGCGACGGCGATCAGGAAAGCGATCAGCCCCGCGAGCGCCGCGGCGATCAGCACCCCCGGAATAAACGGGATGCCGAGCTTGCTTTGCAGCAGGACCGTTCCGTATACGCCCACACCGTAGAACGCGATATGCGCAAACGCGAACTGTCCGGCCCATCCGAGCAGCAGATCCAGGCCGACGGCCAGTATCGCGTACATCATCAGCGTGTTACCGAGTGAGAGGAAATACTGCGGCACCAACGGCGGTAAGACGATGCCGATCACCACCAGCGCGAGAAGCGGCGCAAGGCGTGCGTACGAGGGGGAGCCGTACACGTCAGACTTTCTTGGTCACGACCGCACCGCCGAACAGACCCTGCGGGCGCAGCACCAGCACCAGCATGATGACCACGAACGGAGTGAGCACAATGGCCCTCGACGAAATGTACAACCCGACCAGGTTCTGAACCACGCCCAGCACCACGCCGCCCAGGATGCAGCCGGGAAGATTGTGAAATCCGCCCACGATCGCCGCGGCGAATGCCAGTATCACCACGGATCCCATGTCCGGCGTCATCAGCAGTTTCGGTCCGAGGAGGATCCCGGCCATCGCGGCGAAAATGGCCGCGATCCCCCAGATCGTCATCCGCATGGCCCGCACCGGAATGCCGATCAGCGCCGCCGCGCGCGGATTCTGGCTGGTCGCCCGGAGCGCCTTTCCGAGCAGCGTAAAGTTGAAGAACGCCCACCATGCGCGCATCAATAGCACCGCGATCACCACGATGGCAATGTCCTGGCGCTGCAGGATGATGGGACCGAGGAACACCGGGTCCCCGGCGAACAGAGGCGCCAGGCGCCGCACCTCCTCCGTGTAGGGCACCACCCGCACCAGGCCTTTCAGCACGTACGACAAGCCGACGGTGGCGATCACCATCGCGACCAGGACACTCTGACCCGGTAGCGCGCGGCCGAGCATCCGATCCAGCACCACGCGATCGAAGGCGGCGCCCACCATGAACGCCACGACCGCGGCGAAAACGAAGGCGCCGGCGTAGGGCAGCCCGATCGCCAGCAGAGCGAACATCGCCAGGTAGCCGCCGATCATGACCATTTCGCCGCCGCCGAAATTGATGACGTCGGTGGACTTGTAGATCATGACGAGCGACAGCGCGACCAGCGCATAGGCGCAGCCGGTCACGACACCGCTGGCGATTGCCTGCAGCAGGGAGATCAACATCGGAGAATCGAAGGCACGTGCGGGCGGGCGCACCCGGCCTGCACGATCGCTGCTCTACATCCCGTCGCGTCCGTTCCAGGCAT
This sequence comes from Burkholderiales bacterium, assembly GCA_020846575.1. GTDB lineage: Bacteria > Pseudomonadota > Gammaproteobacteria > Burkholderiales > SG8-39 > JADLDQ01. The sequence continues at coordinate 4,389 of JADLDQ010000176.1, read as the reverse complement.
AGGCGCCCGGCATCACCGTGTGCTTCTTGCCGTCGAACCTGATCACGATCGCCGAACGCATGCCGTCGCGCCGCCCCTTGGCGAACTGTATCTTCCCCGCGAAGACTTCAGACTCGAAGTCCAAGGTTTCCATGGCCTCGACGAAGGCCTCGCGCGTGAGGTTACGACCCGCCTTTTCCAGCGCGCGTGTCACCGCCATCGCCGGGGGAAGGCCGAATGCCATCCAGGCACCCGGGGTGCGATCCGGATAGTACTGCTTGTACATCTGCACCCACTTCTGCTGCCTGGGACCGTTGAACATATCGTTGAGCGGCGAGCCATAGTAGAAATTGGAGAATACGGCATCGTTGCCGACGTTCTTCTGAAATATGTCAGGGACGGGAATGCCCTGCACCGCCTGTACCATGGGAATCGCCGTCATCTTGAATTCTCCGTACTTCTGCGCGATCAGGACTGCCGGCTGCGGGTAAGCTGCTGAAATGATCACATCCGGCCTGGCGGCGCGAATGTTCAGCATCGGCGTCGTGACATCGGTGACGCGCGGCGAAATGCGCTCCACTGCGACGGCCTCGGCGCCCAGGCGCTCGGCGACTGCCTTGGAGGTTGCCCACTTGGCGTTGCCGTATTCGTCGTCGTGAACGATGAAGGCCATGCGCCTCGCTTTCAGGGCATTGAACGCGAATTCCACCAGCACCGCGCCATCTGCGCGCTGCGTGCCACCGAAGGCGCCGAACATGTACCGGATGGGGGGGAACACGCCGTTGTCGCCGGCAGCGTTGAGCATCGCGAAAGGAATCTTCTCGCGTGAGATGAACTCCTGCGTGGCGATGACCGCCGGCGTGCACGAACCGCCATTGATCATGAAGACGTTGTGGACCGTGGCAAGCCGCTTCACCACCAGCACCGCTTCGTTCGGGTTGCACTTGTCGTCTTCCACGATCAGACGGATCTTGCGCCCGTGAATGCCACCCTTCTTGTTGACTTCCTCGTACCACATCTTGGCCGCATTCAGAGGGTCGATGCCGAACGCGGCGAGCGGTCCGGACAGCGGAGCGTGCAGCCCGATGACGATCTCGGTGTCGGTCACGCCGGGATCGGCGGCGCGCACCGGCAGCGCACCGAGCGCCAGCGCCGCGCCTGCGCCCAGCAGCAAAGTTCGAATCAGTGTGGCGAGCATGGGTCTCTCCTCATGGTTGACACCGCATCGCGAAGGGGGCTGCCGCCGCGGCCGCGCGCAACCCTTGCCAGCGAACCCCCAGAGCGCGCGCCGGGCGTGGCGTGGCGCGGAGTGTGCGCCCTTGCAGGCTGGAAAGCAATCATGCACCCAGAGTGTCAGGGGGAGCATCAGGCGGTGAGTAGCTGCCATCGCAGAACAAACAAGTGCGTGCAGGCCGGGTACGGGGTATGCCCGCCTGCACGGTCGAAGAGCTTACATCCCGTCGCGACCGTTCCAGGTGTAGACGGCCGGCATCACCGTGTGCTTCTTGCCGTCGAACTTGACGACAATGGTCGAACGCATCCCGTCGCGCCGTCCCTTGGCGAACTGGATGTTCCCCGCGACGGCGCCGGTATCGAAATCCAGACTCTCCATCGCCTCGACGAAAGCCTCGCGCGTGAGGTTACGGCCGACTTTTTCCAGCGCGCGAGTCACCGCCATCGCCGAGGGCAGGCCGAATGCCATCATGGCGCCGGGATTGCGATCCGGATAGTACTGCTTGTACATCTTCAGCCACTTCTGCTGCTTCGGGCCATCGGCCATGTCGTTGAGCGGAGCGGTGTAGTAGAAATTGGTGAAGATGGCGTCGTTGGCGACGTTCTTCTGGAACACGGCAGGGACCGGAATGCCCTGCACCGCCTGCACCAGGGGAATGGCCGTCATCTTGAATTCCCCGTACTTCTGCGCGATCAGGACTGCAGGTTGCGGGTAGGCCGCCGAAATGATCACGTCGGGTTTGGCGGCGCGAATGTTCAGCATCGGCGCGGTGACATCGGTGACGCGCGGCGAAATGCGCTCTGCCGCGACGACCTGCACGCCCAGGCGGTCGGTGATCGCTTTGGCTGTCGCCCAGTTGGCGTTGCCGAAATCGTCGTCGTGGATGATGAAGGCCATGCGCCTCGCCTTCAAGGTATTGAACGCAAACTCGACCATGCCCGCGCCATTGCTGCGCTGCGTGCCACCGAGGGCGCCGAACATGTATCGGGTGGCGGGAAAGACGCCGCTGTCGCCGGCGGCGTTGAGCATCACGAAGGGAACCTTCTCGCGCGTGATGAACTCCTGCGCAGCAAAGACCGCCGGCGTGCACGAACCGCCGTTGATCAAGAATACCTTGTCGACCGTCACCAGCCGCTTATCCAGCAGCACCGTTTCGTTCGGGTTGCACTTGTCGTCTTCCACGATCAGGCGGATCTTGCGCCCGTTGATGCCGCCCTTCTTGTTGACTTCCTCGTACCACATCTTGGCCGCATTCAGCGCGTCGACACCGAACGCGGCGAGCGGCCCGGACAGCGGGGCGTGCAGCCCGATGACGATCTCGGTGTCGGTCACGCCGGGATCGGCCGCGCGCACCGGCAGTGAGCCGAGCGCCAGCGCCGCGCCGGCGCCCAAGAACAAATTTCGAATCAGAGTGGCGAGCATTGGTCTCTCCTCATGGTTGACACCGCATCGCGAGCGCCGTCGCCACGGCCGCCCGGAATCCTTGCCAGCGAACCCCCACAGGCCGCCGGCCGGGGCGGGAGTATGTGACCTGGCAGGCGAAAATGCAATCGCGTATCCCATGCCGAAAGAGCTACTTCGTCAGGACTACGCCGTTCCTGGACCCGGTGGCTGAGGGGACGCAACGGCGATTCGTCCGAGCGGATATCGCTGAGGCTCTCCCGGGGGTGTTGCCGGGAACCGAGCGGTTAACTCGGGTATTTCCCGGATAAGGACTGAACCGCGCGGCAAGTACGGGCACCAAATGGGTAAACAAGCCCGAAGCGGCCGGGTGCAAGCCCGAAGCGGGCGGGTGCAAGCCCGAAGCGGCCGGGTGCCAAGCGCCGTGAAACGAGCCCGAACGCGGCGCGGCGCAACGGCTTGGGCGAGGGGCGCGGACGCACAAGCCCCTGGCGCAGCCCCACGACGCGGGAGCAGGTTCACGCCTCGGATCGACTTGTCTCTCAATCCCGTCGCGGGCTCATAATGCCCCCTTCAACGCTCGCGCAGCGCCCGCCGGTGCGGCTCGAGCAAAGGAGGAAACGATGCGAGCTCACGCTTCGCCCGCGCAGTCGAAGTCTCCGAAGGTGCGGGCAGTCACGCTGGTCTCGGCGCTCGCGGGGACGTTGATGCTCGCGGCCAGCGGGCCCGGTGCGCCGCAGTATCCCGCCCACGCCGTGGCGTTGATCACGCCCACGACCGCCGGCGGCGCCATCGACAGCAGTTCACGACTGCTCGCGAATCGCTTGACCGAAACGATGGGCCAGCGCTTCATCGTCGAGAACCGCCCGGGCGGCAGCGGCGTCATCGGCGCCTCCGCGGTCGCTCGCGCCAAACCCGACGGATACACGTTGTTGTTCTCCAGCAACTCATACATGGTCTCCACGCCGCTGCTGTTGAAGTCGATGCCGTATGACTCGCGGACCGACTTCGCACCCATCACCGAAATCGGCCGCATCCCGCTGGTGCTGGTCGCTCATCCGAGCATGAAGGTGGCCACGCTGAAGGCGTTCATCGACAGGGCGAAGACCGCTCCCGCGCGCATCAACTATGCATCGGGCGGTGAGGGCTCCGATCATCATCTGTCGATGGAGCTGCTCAGCGCGATGGCCGGCATCAGGCTGGTCCACGTGCCTTACAAGGCAGGGCCGCAGGGGTACGCCGATCTTCTGGGCGGCCACATACCCGCCATGTTCATCGCTCCCGGAACGGCTGCGCGACACGTCAAGGAAGGCAAGGTGATGGCGCTCGGCATCTCGAGCGCGCGCAGCCTGGAAGCGTACGCCGGAGTGCCGCCCGTATCCGAGGTGCTTCCGGGCTACGAGTACGAGGGCTGGTTCGCCACGTTCGCGCCCAGGGCAACGCCCGCCGATGTCATCGCGCGCCTGAACACGGAGATCCGCGCCATCCTGGCGCAGCCCGAGGTCGTGCACAGAATGCACGCGATCGGTATTTTCCCCAAGACGGGAACGCCCGAGGACCTCGCCTCGATGCTGGTTTCGGACACGGAAAGAATCCGCCAGCTCATGAGACAGACGGGCATCGAGGCGCGCTGACGGCAAGCGGGCAGGCCGCCCGGTCTCGACTTCATCCTCACCGGCAGGCAGCGCGCCGGCGATCCCGCGCAGGAACCTCGCATGCACGCCACTTTGCACAGGCTCGACGCCACAGGCTTTCCCGCCGTACGGCGCGCTCGC
>JADLDQ010000457.1 GCA_020846575.1 Burkholderiales bacterium | reverse complement strand
CGAACGCGGCGGCCGCGTGGTCTACCTGGCGGACTGGCGCTTCGAGGACGACGGCGGCGTGGAGCCGATCGTGGCGCTGCTGCGATCGCGGGAGCAGTCGCTGTCCGTCGTCGGCAGCGAGGCGGCGTTCTCGCGCGCCTGGAACGACGGGCTCGACCCGGCGTCGCGCGTGGTCGCCGAGCGCGGCGGCGATCCGGCGATCGGACGGAACCCGTTCGGCCGCGCCGAGCGCGATGCGCCGTGGCACGGCGGCGACACCGCGTGGCCGGCGCACCCCGCGTACTGGAACGGGCAGCCCTGGCGTTCCGATTTCGCCCCGCGCATGCCTCCGCCGCACGTCGAAGACCTGCGCGAGCGGCTGGGCGTCCCGCTCCCGCCGCCCGATGCGACGCGTCCGCATCCCCTGCCGTCGTCGTTCGGCCCGTGGGCGCTGCAGCGCGCGTGCGGCGTGACCGGCGGTCGGTACGTGCTGTGGTCGTGGAACCCGCTCGGCCGCTCGGACGTCACGTACGACTACAGCCGCTGCGACCTGCTCGCGCCCGACCTGCGCTCGCGTGCCGAGATCCGCGCCGACGTGCCGCGCCGGCCGCTCACCCGGGCGATCGTGCAGGCGTGGAACGCGGTCGCCGGCGGCCGGCTGCGGCTCGCGGGCGTGTCGCCGCCGCTCTCCGAGACCTGCGAGGCGCTCGAGATGACGCACCTCTACGGCGACGTCTCGACCGGGCTCGCGTGGGGCAACCTCGCGCAGCTCCGCGCGTACCTGCGCGCCGCGCCCGCCGCTCTGCGCGCGGTCGACGACGCCGCGGACCTGCTGACGCGTGCGATCGACGGACTTCCGGACCCGCCGGACGAGGCGGACCTGCGGACGCTCGCGGAGGCGCAGCTCTTCCGCCACGTGCTCTTGGTCCAGCGCTTCTCGCTGGGCGAGGCGCTCGAGGTGGCGAAGGCCATCCCGGAGGGCTGGTTCCGCAACGACGGCTCCTGGGTCGCGCTGCGCCCGGTCGTGTGGATCGACGAGGGCGCGGACGCCGCACAGCCGGGCGAGACGTCGGCGCACGCGGGCGCCGCCGAGCGCGGCCGCCGCGTCGCGGCCGATCGCGCGGCGATGCTGCGCCGCTACGCGGGCACGCCCTTCGGGGAGACCGTGGCGCGCAACCGCGTGTACGTCTGGGAGCCGGTGGTCGTCCAGCCGGGGACGGCCGACGCGAAGGCGTCGCGTTCGCCGG
>JADLDQ010000175.1 GCA_020846575.1 Burkholderiales bacterium | reverse complement strand
CGCCGCGCGCAGGCGAGGCGACTCGCGCATCGCCGGCACGCGAAGCGCCGCCAACGCCAGGGAGGACGCGCATGAACCTCGACCAGATTCTCGACACCGCCACCACGCAGCTCACCGGCTTCGGCCTGAAGGTGCTGGGTGCGATCGCCGTCTGGATCGTCGGGCGCTGGCTGATCGGCTTCGCGGTGCGCGTGGTGACGGCGGCGCTCACCCGGCAGAAGGTGGATCCCACGCTGCTGCGCTACCTGGGCAACATCGTCAGCGTCGCGCTCAACATCATTCTGGTCGTCGCCATCCTGGGCTACTTCGGGTTGGAGACGACCTCGTTCGCCGCGCTGGTCGCGGCGATGGGCGTGGCGATCGGCGCCGCCTGGGGCGGCCTGCTGGCGAACTTCGCTGCCGGGGCCTTTCTCATCGTGCTGCGGCCCTTCAAGGTGGGCGACTACATCCGCGCGGCCGGCGTCGAGGGCACGGTGCGCGAACTGGGCCTGTTCGCAACCTCGGTCACCACACCCGACAACGTGGTCACCCTGGTCGGCAACAACAAGCTGTTCTCGGACACCATCTACAACTTCTCCATCAACCCCTACCGCCGGGTGGACCGCACCGCCCAGCTCGCGCACGGCGTTGACGTGCACGACGCGATGCGGCGGCTGAAGGAGGCGCTCGCCGCGATCCCCAACGTCGCGAAGGAGCCGGCGCCCGACGTGGAAGTGATCGACTTCACGCCGCTCGGCCCGGTGCTCGCGGTGCGGCCCTACACCCATACCGATCACTACTGGCAGGTGTACTTCGCCACCAACAAGGCGATCACCGACACCTTCGGCGCGGCCGCCTACCCGGTGCCCGAGGCGCACTATCACGTCCGGCGCGCCGCCTAGTTCGCGCGCCGGCGCCGCGGGTGGCGCAGGGCGCCCCGTATCCCACCATCGCACCATCGTTGAGAGGAGAGGTACGTCATGCTCGACCTGTATACCTGGGACACGCCCAACGGCCAGAAGGGCCGCATCGCCGTCGAGGAGTCCGGGCTTGCCTGCAAGCTGCACGCGGTCAACCTGCAGGCGGGCGCGAACGTGACCGCGGAGTACCTCGCCATCAGCAGCAGCCGCCGGATCCCGGCGCTCGTCGACAGCGACGGCCCAGGCGGGCGGCCGGTCACGCTGATCGAGTCGGGCGTGATCATGGTGTACCTCGCGAAGAAGACGGGAAGCCCGTTCTATCCGAGCGACTACCGGGAGCAGCTCGAGGTGGATCAGTGGCTGCTGCACGGGCAGTCGACCTTCGGGCCGGGGGTGTCGCCGCTCGCGCACCTGGAAAACCGCATCCAGGGCGATCATGCCGCCGCCAAGGCGTTCTTCCGCGGCCGCGCCGAGCGGCTCTACGAAACCCTGGACCTGCGCCTCGCCGGCCGTGCCTGGCTCGCTCTGGAGCGCTACACGGTGGCGGACATCTCGCACCTCCCCTGGGTCAACCGCGCCGCGGATCAGCGGATCGACCTCGCACGCTACCCCAACGTGAAGCGCTGGCTCGACGCGGGCCTCGCCCGGCCCGCGGTGCAGAGAGGGCTCGCGCCGGTGGCGGGCTGAACAAGGCGGTTCGCCCGCCCTCTTCAGACGCCGAAGGTGAAACGGCTGCCGAGATTGTTGGCGACAACGCGCTCGGGCATGCGCCGCCGCACCGCCTCGATGAAAGGCGCCCCGGTACAGTGCATCGGCACGATCACGTCCGGGTTCAGGGACGCGAGCGCATCGACGGTGTGCTGGATGTACTCGGGCGGCGCCATCCCGAGGTGGAATCCGCCGATCACGGCGTGCAGCCTGGAGACGTTCGAGACCTTCATCGCGGTCCTTACGGTGTTCACGATGCCGGTGTGGCCGCAGGACGAGATCACCACCAGCCCGCGGCCCTGCACGATGTAGCAGGTGCCGTGCTCGTCGGGGTGCTCGTCGAGAACCAGCTCGCCGCGCCGCTCGGCGTCGGTGAAGTGCTCGTAGCGCACCTTGGTGCCGCCGGTGATCGTCTCGAAGGAACTGCGCTCCACCCGCCCGGTGGTGAACGGACCGTCGAGCGCGTGCGGCTCGCCACAGCACACCGGGCAGACGTTCTGCGCGGTGAGCGCGGTGCGCTCGAGGGCGCCCCAGGAAACCTCCGCTCCGCCGTCCCGCCCCGGCAGCCACTTCTCGCGAAACACCGTCTCACCTCCGACGTAGAGCGCGACGTCATCGCGCATCCGGGGGCGATGCCGATTCACGAAACCCACGAGACCGCCGTAGTGGTCGCGGTGGCCGTGGCTGAGGATGAGCCCATTGACCTTTCTGGGATCGACGCCGAGCAGTTCCAGGTTGCGGTTGAGCACCTCGGGGGTGTAGCCGAAATCGAGCAAGTACTGCGTCTTAGCCCCGCCGCGCTCGGATTCCAGGTGCAGCGACAGGCCCCATTCGCCGGCGAGCGTGGTCATCTGCCGTCCCGGGATTTCGCCGGTGTGCTCGATGGCCACGACGGGGTGGTTCGCCTTGGGCAGGAAGCGCTCGTAGTGCGAATCGACCACCACGCGTATGGCGAGGCGATCGACGACAGGAGCGGTAAAGCTCGATGGCGTACCAGGGCTGGAAATCATGCCCGCCTCCACTGCCGGAGCGCTACGAAACGCAGCCGGCCGGTTCGCTTCCGGCGCCTGCTCTCAGGCGCGGCGCAGCACGTTCCAGATCCTCTCCCCCGTCGCCGGCATCGGCAGGTCCTTCACCCCCAGCGCGTCGGTGATCGCGTTCATCAGCGCCGCCGGCGCCCCGATGGCGCCGGCCTCCCCGCAACCCTTCACGCCCAGGGGGTTGTGGGTGCAGGGCGTTTCGCGCATGTCGAGGCTGTAGGAGGGCACGTCGTCGGCGCGCGGGATACAGTAGTCGGACAGGGTCGCCGTCACCAGCTGGCCGCTCGCGTCGTACCCGCAGCGCTCCAGCAGCGCCTGCCCGATGCCCTGAGTGATGCCGCCATGAACCTGTCCTTCGACGATCATCGGGTTGATCACCTTGCCGAAGTCGTCGACCGCGCAGAACGAGACGATTTCGGTTCTGCCGGTTTCCGGGTCGATCTCCACCTCGCACACGTAGGTCCCGGCCGGAAAGGTGAAGTTCACGGGGTCGTAGAAGGCGTTCTCGTTCAGGCCCGGCTCCAGTCGGTCGTGCGGGTAGTTGTGCGGCACGTAGGCCGCGAAGGCGACCTCGCCGAAACTCTTGCTGCGGTCGGTACCGGCCACTCTGAATTCCCCCGGCGTGTACTCGATGTCGCTCTCGGCCGCTTCCAGCAGGTGGGCGGCGATCTTCTTTCCCTTGGCGATCACCTTGTCCAGCGCCTTCACGATCGCGGTGCCGCCGACCGCGATGGAACGCGATCCGTAGGTGCCCATGCCGAACAGCACCTTGGAGGTGTCGCCGTGCACCACGTCCACGTTCTCGAAGGCAATCCCGAGGCGGTCGGCGACCACCTGCGCGAACGAGGTCTCGTGACCCTGGCCGTGCGCGTGCGAGCCGGTGAACACCGTCACGCTGCCGGTGGGATGCACCCGGATCTCGCCCGCCTCATAGAGCCCGGCGCGGGCGCCCAGGGACCCCGCCACGGCCGAGGGTGCGATGCCACAGGCCTCGATATAGGCCGCGTAACCCAGCCCGCGCAGCCTGCCGCGCGCCGCCGCCTCCTTCCGGCGTGCCGGGAACCCTCCCACCTCGGCGAGCTTCTGCACGGCCGCGAGCGTCGCCTCGTAGTCGCCGGTGTCGTACAGCAGCGCCACCGGCGTCTGGTGGGGAAAGCTGCGGATGAAGTTGCGCCGCCGCAGCTGCGCCGGATCCATCTTCAGCTCGCGCGCGGCGGTCTCGACGATGCGCTCCACCACGTACGTCGCCTCCGGCCTCCCGGCGCCGCGATAGGCATCCACGGGTACGGTGTTGGTAAACACGGCGGCCACCTCGCAGTGGATGGCGGGTGTCGCGTACTGTCCCGCGAGCAGCGTGGCATACAGGATGGTCGGGATGCAGGAGGCGAAGGTGGAGAGGTAGGCCCCCATGTTGGCGGTGGTATGCACGCGCAGGGCGAGGAACCGGCAGTCGCGATCGAGCGCCAGCTCGGCCACCGTCAGGTGATCGCGTCCGTGCGCGTCCGACATGAACGATTCGGTGCGCTCCGCGGTCCACTTCACCGGCCGGTTGATCTGCCTGGACGCCCAGGTCACCACCACGTCCTCGGCGTAGAGGTAGATCTTCGAGCCGAAGCCCCCGCCCACGTCGGGGGCACTGACGCGCACCTTGTGTTCCGGCAACCCGAGCACGAAGGCCGTCATCAGCAGCCGTTCGACGTGCGGGTTCTGGCTCGCCACATGCAGGGTGTAGCTCTGATCGGCGCGCGAATACTGCCCGAGCGCGGCGCGCGGCTCGATGGCGTTGGGAATCAGCCGGTTGTTGGTGAATTCGAGCCTCGTGACGTGCGCGGCCGAGGCGAAGGCCCTGTCCACCGCCGCCTTGTCGCCCAGCGCCCAGACGTAGCAGGTGTTGTCGGGAGCGATGTCGTGGAGGACGGGCGCCCCCGGCGCGCGGGCCGCGGCCACGTCGACCACGCAGGGCAGCACTTCGTAGTCCACCTCGACCAGGTCCGCCGCGTCGCGCGCCGCCTGGAGCGTCTCGGCAATCACCACCGCCACCGGGTCGCCGACGTGGCGCACCTTGCCCTGCGCGAGGCAGGGGTGGGGCGGCTCCTTCATCGGCTGGCCATCGGTTCCGGTAATCAGCCACACGCAGGGCAGGCCGCCCACCTTGGCCGCGGCGAGGTCCTCACCGGTAAAGACCGCAAGCACCCTCGGCGCCCTGGCCGCCGCGTCCTTGCTCACCGCCCGGATGCGCGCGTGCGCATGCGCGGAGCGCACGAACACGGCGTAGGTCTCGCCCGGCACCGAAACGTCGCCGGTGTACTGTCCCGACCCCGTCAGGAAGCGGTAATCCTCCTTGCGAAGCACGCGTTGCCCGATCAGCGGTGCGCCCATGGCTTCCTCCTGAACTTCAGTACCAGAGAGAATCGAGCCCGCGACCGGGCGTGCCGATCCCAAGCCCCTCATGCTTCACCATTTCACATCATTCTCCGGCGCAATGGAATCGCGGGCCTGGCCGCGCGCAACGGGGGGTTCGGCTCGCGCTTGCCGGGGAGAACCGCGCCTTGCGCCGGGTGCGAGCGGGCCGGCACGAGCCTGGCGGGCTGCCCCGAGGCCGAAGCCCCTGGCGCGCAGCGACAGGGTTACCCGATGAGTTGCGCCGCGACGCCCGACGCGCTCGCAGCCTTCGCCTGCGTCAAGCACTGGCACGACCGAGCCGATGGGTTCGCCCAACGCGGCACCGGCCGGGTGACAAAGGACTGGGAAGCGTTCCGCTCCGGACGATCCGGCTGCACCACCCCGCGTTCGGCGCCCGACCCCGGGGGTTGCACAAGAATTGTTCAGTGCGATGCGAGGCGTCGCTTCTCCCTCTGGAACGGCTGCGCGCGCACCGGGCAATTCACAGCTTATCCACAGAATCTGTGCATGAACGGGCGGCGCCGTGCATTCGCGCACCCTTCCGGCCGCGGGGGATCGCACGGCTTGCTCGGGGCCATCGCGGCCGCGGTGAGCGCAGGCGAGAGTGGGACGACGCACCAATCTGTTTCATAATCCGGCACCGCGCGCCGGATCGTCCCTGGCGCGAAACCCTGGTCGCGAAGCGACAGACCCGTCCGATGCGCGCGCGGGCGAACGCTGATCACGAGGGAGAAGTCAGATGGCGCAGATCGCTTTCGGCATCGGAACGCTGTTCGAGGACGGCAGGCGGGCGACCGCCGTCGTGGTCGAGGACCAGGTGGCGAAGCTCGCCGACATCGTCGCGCAGCGCTCCACGCCCGGTGCGTGCGCACCGCTGATGCGCGAGTTCATGCCGGACTGGCAGCGCTGGCACGAGTGGCTGCGCGGCCTCGGGCTGCGTCCCTCGCCGCAGGAAGGCTGGCGGCCGATCGACGCGGTACAGTTCGCGCCCCCGGTGCCGGAGCCCTGGAACATCTTCTCGACCTATCACAACTCCGACCGGCCCAGCCGCGTCACCGGCCGCAGCGACCCGCCCAAGGCCGAGCGCGTCATACCCGACGTCTTCTACGGATCGCGCTCCTCGCTCGCCGGCCACGGCGACGTGGTCTACCGCGAGCACGGCGGAGGGAAGTTCGACTTCGAGGTCGAGGTCACCATCGTCATCGGCAAACCCGCCTACCGCGTGCCGGCCGAGCGCGCCGAGGAGTACATCGCCGGCTACGCCATCGCCAACGACCTCACCATGCACCACGCCTGGTGGCGCCCGATGCGCAGCCGCAGCCCGATCAACGACAACATCCGCATGAAGAACTTCCCCGGGTACACACCGATGAGCCGGGCCATCGTTCCACGCGACCTGGTGGGTGACGCGCGGAACCTGGCGGTGAAGGCCTGGGTGGATTCCCGGCTGCGCCAGGACACGCGCACCAACAGGATGCTCTGGAGCGCGAACGAGCTGATCGAGTACCTGTCCCACATCGCAACGCTGCAGCCCGGCGACCTGATCCTGACCGGCGCCCCCGAGGAACTGCCGCTCGCGCCGGGCGAGGAGTATCAGGGCGTGCTGCCGGGGCAGACCGTGACCTGCGAGGTGGAAAAGCTCGGGCGCCTGGTGAACCGCGTCGAGGAGCAGCGGCTGCGGCAACCGCACGAGATCGATCTGCCGGCCGCGCACTGAACGCGGGCGGCGCGAACAGATACAGCGGCCGCCCGGGCAAAGCCCGGCCGGCCGGGCGCCTGTCTGGCGCTCCTCAGGCTGGCGCGGACTCGCGCTTCTTGGGGGTCGGTTGCGCCTGCGCCGCCGCGGCGCGAGCGCCGGCGAACTGCTCGTTTTCGGTGCTGCCCGAGAGGGCCGACAGCGACGAAGTGCCGGCGGCGATGGTCTGGGTCACGTCGTCGAAGTACCCCGCGCCGACCTCGCGCTGGTGCCGCGTCGCGGTGTAGCCCTCCTTCTCGGCCGCGAACTCCGCCTCCTGCAGCGCCACATAGGCGCTCATCTGCTTTTCGCGGTAGCCCTTGGCCAGGGTGAACATGGAATACGACAAGGCGTGGAAACCCGCCAGGGTGATGAACTGGAAGCGGTAGCCCATCGCCGCAAGCTCGCGCTGGAACTTCGCGATGCTCGCATCGTCGAGCTTGCGCTTCCAGTTGAAGGAGGGCGAGCAGTTGTAGCTGAGCAGCTTGCCCGGGAAACGCCGGTGGATCGCCTCGGCGAAGCGCCGCGCCTCCTCCAGGTCGGGGGTCTTGGTCTCGCACCACAGCAGGTCGGCGTAGGGCGCGTAGGACAGTCCCCGGTCGATCGCCTGGTCCAGTCCCGGCTTGACGTTGAAGAAACCCTCGGAGGTGCGGCCGGCCGCGCGGTCGATGAAGCGGTGGTCGCGCTCGTCCACGTCCGCGGTGAGCAGGTTCGCCGCCTCGGCGTCGGTGCGCGCGAGCACGAAGGTCGGCACCCCGCAAACGTCGGCCGCCAGGCGCGCGGCGATGAGCCGGTTGATCGCCTCCTGAGTCGGCACCAGCACCTTGCCGCCCATGTGACCGCACTTCTTGGCCGAGGCAAGCTGGTCTTCGAAGTGCACCCCCGCGGCGCCCGCGGCGATCATCGCCTTCATCAGCTCGAAGGCATTCAGCACGCCGCCGAAACCGGCCTCCGCGTCCGCGATGATGGGCTGCAGCCAGTCCACCGAGTCGTCGCCCTCGGCGTGGTGCACCTGGTCGGCGCGCAGCAGCGTGTTATTGATCCGGCGCACCACCTCGGGCACGGAGTCCACCGGGTACAGAGACTGGTCGGGGTACATCTCGCCGGCGGAGTTGGCGTCGCCCGCCACCTGCCAGCCCGACAGATAGATCGCCTTCAGGCCTGCCTTCACCTGCTGCAGCGCCTGGTTGCCCGTCATCGCGCCCAGGGCGTTCACGAACGGCATGTCCTGCAGGTGACGCCACAGCTTCTCCGCCCCCAGCCGCGCCAGGGAATGCTCCACGTGCACGCTGCCGCGCAGGCGCACCACGTCCTCGGCCGTATAGCCGCGCTCCACCCCCTCCCAGCGGGGGTCGCCTTCCCAGGCCGTGCGCAGTTGCGCAGCGCTCGGCGCGCCGTTGAACGGGTTCGAGTGCATGGTCATGCGATGCTCCTTGGAGATCAAGAGATGGTGCACCGCATCCTAGGTCACAATTTCTGCGAATTTCACCAATAGAAATTTCACACTGTCAATTTCACAGGTGTATATTCGCGGAACTTCACATTGTGAAATTCACAGATACCCACATGGAACCGCTGCTTCGCAAGAGCCATTTCCTCGGGGCCAAGCTGCGCGCCCTGCGCCGGCAGAACCGCATGACACTGGAGGAGTTTTCCGCGCGCTGCATCCAGATCGACTCGCGCTCGGCGCCGTCGGTCTCCTACCTCAGCATGATCGAGAGCGGGCGCCGGGTGCCCTCCGCGGAAGTGCTCGCGCTGGTGGCGAAGGTGCTGCAGCGCGAGCCCGCGTGGTTTCTCGACCAGAACGCCGAGCTCGCCCCGGTGGCGCCGCAGGCCGGCGCCGGCGGCGCCGCGCGCGTGCCTCTGGAGCCCGGGTTCCTGTTCACGCGCGAGCTCCTGCAGTCGGCGATCCCGGAACTGCTGGTACAGACCGGCACCACCGGCCGCCAGTTCGCGCACCTGCTGATCCGTTCCTACCAGGAGATGTCGAGAAACGAGTTTCCCGACCTGGAGCGCGCCGCCGAAAGCGTGGGCGCGCGCCTGTTCCCGCTGGGCGTGGACCAACTGATGCGCATGGCCGCGAAGCACGGCCTGGAACTGCGCTGGTTCGACAGGAAGCCGGTGCTCGCCCGGGACCAGGACCGCGAGGTGCGCAGCATGATGCGCTCCTTCTACGAGCCGCCGGGCACGCTGTACCTCAACCGGGCCCTGCTGGCCGACCCTGCGCGACTCAAGTTCGACATCGCGTCGTACATCGGACACAAGGTGCTGCACGGCGGCGATGGGGTGAAATCTCCCCACGCCACCGGCGGTGAGATGGGCGGCAGCCCCGAGGGCGCGGCGGCTTCCGCGGGCCTCGACCCGCGGGACGTGCTGCATGCCTGGCGCGACTTCGAGTGCAGTTTCTTCGCCGGCGCGCTGCTGGCGCCGCGCATGCCCTTCCGGCGCTTCCTCGTGCGCGAGCGCTACCGGGTGGAGGCCGGGCAGAAACTGGAGCTCACGCCCGCGGTGGTGATGCGGCGCATGACCAAGGTGTCCCCCTACCCCTACTGGCACTTTTTCGATGCCTATCCGCCCGGACACCTGCGCGCGGTGTATCGCGGCAACGGCATTCCGCTGCCCTGGGGGAACATGTCGCGCGTCAGCGACCCCTGCCCCAACTGGGCGGTGTTCCGGCTGATCCGCGACCCGCGCATGGAGCCGGGCTCGCAGATCTCGGTGCTGCGCGACGCGGACCGCTGGCTGCTGTACTGCTGCCACTCGCTGCGCACCAAAGACATGGCGGGCAATGCGCACGTCCTTTCGGTGGGCATCGACCTCGCGCCGGCGCTCGCCGCCAACGGCGCCGACGCCGCCGCGGTGGTGGAATCGATCGGCGAGGAGTGCCGGCGGCGCGGCGGCGCGGCGAAAATCCCGCGGGCGGCCGCCGAGGCGCTGCGGGCGGTGGCCAACGTGCTCAACATCGCCTGGGTGGAGGAGTCCATCGTCCAGCCCGCGCGCATCATCTGCCCGCGCAGCGCCCGCTGCCCGCAGCCGGGCCGATGCGCGGGCGCACCCCCGACGCGCGCGCGCGACATCACGTCGGTGCGGCAGGAGATCCTGGGTTCGCTCGTCAAGTAGGGCGGCGCATCCGCAGGACGGCTCGGCCCCGCCGCGGCTCGCGCCGCCCGCGGTACAGGCCGCCGAGCAGACCGATGCCGATCAGGGCCAGTGTCGCCGGCGCGGGGGCGGCTGCGCCGGTCTCGTACTCCACGAAAAAGCCGATGACCGGATCGGTTCCCGCCGCGGGAAAACCCTGGACGCCGGAATCGTCGGCCCATTGCCCGGAGCCGATGCCTGCGAACAGACCGCCGATGTTCATGTACATCAGGCCGCCGTTGTTGGGCTCGGCACCGCCCCAGTTCAGATAGCCGAGCGCCTGTGCGGTTTCGGGTCCCTCGAGCCATTGCGCTGCGTCTCCCCCGAGCCAGGCGCCCGCGAACGGGGAAGTGCTGCCGGGCTGCGGCGACACCAGGGCGAACAGGAACTGGTTCTCCGCCGCGGACGTGATCGTCGCCAGGTGGCCGTTCACCCCGAGGTGGTCGCTGGCGGCCGCTGCGGCGCTGGCAGTCGCCCAGCTGTTGTTGCTGCCCGTGAAGGGGTCCGGAACGAGGACCAGTTCGTAGTGGTTTCCATTGCCCGGGTTGAGCACGGGCGCCGCTGGCGCTGGCAGCGCTTGCACCGCTATCACGAGTCCGATCAGAAATGCCGTGCGCATGGTCCGCTCCCGGAAAACGACGATCTCGATCGGACCGAAGCAAGGTGCGCGCCAGGCGATCGCATGCCCCTGGCTCCAGGCCTCCGCGGCCACTCGCAGTCCGGATGCCTCGCCCCTTCGCGACATCATCCGACCAACGCATAATGTCGCCGTCCCGGCAGGAGTACGCATTCATGCACGTTCCAGTGGTCATCGTCGGTTCCGGCCCTTCCGGCCTGCTGCTCGGCCAGCTGCTGCACCTGGCGGGCATCGAGACGGTGATCCTGGAGCAGCGCAGCAAGGCCTACGTTCTGGGCCGCATCCGCGCGGGCGTGCTCGAACAGGGCATGGTGGACATGCTCGAGCGCGCCGGCGTCGGTGCTCGGCTGCGCGCCGAGGGCCTGGTGCACGAGGGCTTCGATATCCTGTTCGAGGGCCGGCGCCATCGCGTGGACCTGCACGGCCTCTCGGGCGGCACGGACGTCACCGTGTACGGCCAGACCGAGCTCACCCTGGATCTGATGAATGCGCGCGATGCCGCCGGCGCGAAGACGGTCTATGAAGCCGAGGACGTGAGCATCCACGACTTCGACGGCGAGCGAGCGCGGGTGCGCTACCGCAAGGACGGCCTCGAGGCCTGGCTCGAATGCGACTTCATCGCCGGTTGCGACGGCTTTCACGGCGTGTGCCGGCAGAGCGTGTCGCCCTCGCGAATCACCACGCACGAGCGCGAGTACCCGTTCGGCTGGCTGGGCGTGCTCTCGGAAACGCGGCCGGTCTCCGAGGAGCTGATCTACGTCAGCCACCCGCGCGGCTTCGCCCTGTGCAGCATGCGCTCCCACACCCTCAGTCGCTACTACCTCCAGTGCGGGTTGGAGGAGCGCGTCGAGGAATGGTCCGACGAGCGCTTCTGGGAGGAATTGCGGCGGCGCCTCGACGACGCGGCAAACCGCGACCTCGTCACCGGCCCATCCATCGAGAAGAGCATTGCGCCGCTGCGCAGCTTCGTCGCCGAGCCGATGCGCTTCGGGCGTCTGTTCCTCGCCGGGGATGCGGCGCACATCGTGCCGCCCACCGGGGCGAAGGGGTTGAACCTGGCGGCCAGCGACGTGCACTACCTCTCGGGGGCACTGATCGACTACTACCGCACGAACAACGAAAGGGGACTGGACGCCTATTCGCAGCGCGCGCTGCGCCGGGTATGGCAGGCGGAGCGGTTTTCCTGGTGGATGACGAACCTGCTGCACCTGTTCCCGGAGAACGGCAGCTTCGGTAGAGAAATGCAGCGAGCGGAGTTCGCGTACCTGACCGCCTCCAGGGCGGCGGGCATGGCGCTGGCGGAAAACTACGTGGGTCTGCCGTACTGAAGCCGCGGCCGCGGCGCCGCCTCAGGGCAGGGGCTTGCCCCGGATGTCGGCGGCGCGATCGATGCGGATCAGCACGCCGATCCCGGTGTCGGCCCCGGCGTGTTCCTGCTCGCGCCTGGTGAGGCGTGCGAAGATCGCTTCGCGCATCGGCCCCGACTCGTGCAGCTCCGCGGTGCCGTAGAAGCGCAGGAACCCCGAGTCCAGCACCCCGTCGCGCTGCGCCTTGAAGTTCGCGTACATCACCACCACCCGGCGGTCGTGGCCGAGGTTCTCCAGCGCCTGCTTCCTGGTGCGCTCCCAGTAGGCGAGATGCTCGTCGTCGTAGACGAACAGGCTCCCCTTGACCGAGACGTTGGGTCCGGAGGGGCCGCAGGTGGCCACCAGGCACGGACAGCCGTCCACCCAGCCGCTGTCGACCAGTTTGCGGACCTTGTCGCTGATCGGCATCGGCCATGCTCCGGAGTCGGTGAAAGGCGGCGAGGATAGCACGCCGGTGCGCGCGCCTACAGCCCTTCGATCACCTCGATCCACTCCTCCAGCACGTCGGGATGCCCGTACCCAGAATCGAAGGCCACGTGCGAGTAGCCCGCGTCCCGGAGCGAACGCAGCCGCTCGCGCAGCTCGGCCCGGGTCGCGGTGAGGATGGTGGCGCGGATCAGCTCCGCGGTGCACATATCCGCCTCCTCGGGACGAAAGTACATGCGGTGGCCGCGGTGGCTCTCGAGGTAGCGCGCGTCGGCGGGCTGGTGGCGTTCCCAGATCTGCCGGTAGCGCTCAGCGAGCGGCGCGAGCGACTGCGGCCGCGGCCATACCACGGCGCCACGCTGGTAACATCCTTTGCATCGCGCCCTTGCCTCGCTCCTTTCCGTGCCCCTTACTCCCGTTGCACCCCTTCGCCGGTCCGGCCAGCGCGCAAGGAGAAACGAAGTGAAGCACCGAGCCCGATCCTGCCGCATGGCAGGGCTCACCCTGTCCGTACTGTGCTCGATCCCCGGCATCGCCGCGGCGCAGGACGGCTTCCCCTCTCGCCCCGTGCGGCTGGTGGTGCCGGTCGAGGCAGGGGGCGCCACCGACGTCCAGGCAAGGCACTTCGCCACCGAATGGGCGCCCCGGCTCGGCCAGCCGGTGATCATCGAGAACCGGCCGGGCGCGGGCGGCGCGATCGGCGCGGACCTGGTGGTGAGATCGAAGCCGGACGGATATACGCTGTGCCTTTGCTCGACCAGCCAGTTGGTGTTGCTTCCCCTCACCACGCCGAAGTATCCCTTCGTCCCACTGCGCGACCTGGCGCCGG
>JADLDQ010000456.1 GCA_020846575.1 Burkholderiales bacterium | reverse complement strand
TAGCCGACGCAGCCGATGTCATGACAAGAGCACCTCGATTATGAAAAGATTACAGCGCCAGATCTGTGTTGTAGACTGACAAGTGGAGATCATACTCTTCTTGAGTTTCAGGAGAGCGTACTGTTCCGAAAGAACTAATGGTTTAGGCAAGCTGAAGGAAATCCAAGGACAGCAAGGAGCGGATAAATGGTCAAAGAACTGACGAAACCGAAAATAGAAAGAACCTTCGAAACAATTTCGGGCATTCCGCTCAAAACCGTCTATACATCGAAAGATCTCAAAGATTGGAAATATGACGAAAAGCTCGCCGAGCCGGGTGAGTTTCCCTACACGCGCGGCATTCACCACAACATGTATCGCGGCAAAGTCTGGACGATGCGCCAGTTTGCCGGATTCGGCGGTCCGGAGGAAACAAACGCCCGCTTCAAATATTTGCTCGCCCAGGGGCAAACCGGGCTGTCCACTGCTTTCGACCTGCCCACTCTTATGGGCTATGACTCGGACAATCCAGTTTCAAACGGCGAAGTCGGCGTTTGCGGCGTGGCCATCGACAGTCTCGAGGATATGGAGATCCTTTATCAAGACCTGCCTCTGGACAAAGTCTCCACGTCCATGACCATAAACGGCCCGGCCGTGATCATTTTTGCCATGTTCCTGGCAAACGCGCAAAAGCGCGGATTCGATTTGAAACAACTGAACGGAACTTTGCAGAACGACATATTCAAAGAGTACATCGCCCAAAAGACTTACCTTTTGCCGCCGCGTCCGGCTGTGCAACTGATTAAAGACATGATGGTCTTCTGCACCAGAGAAGTGCCGAAATGGAATCACATCTCTGTTTCCGGTTATCACATTCGCGAGGCCGGTGCGACCGCCGCTCAGGAACTGGCATTTACATTGGCTGACGGATTCGCGTATGTAGACGCCGGCATTGAAGCAGGTCTGAAGGTAGATGAATTCGTGCCGCGCCTTTCGTTCTTTTTCAATGCGCACATCGACTTTTTCGAAGAGATTGCCAAATATCGTGCGGCAAGAAGAATCTGGGCTCGGCGCATGCGCGACAAATACGGTGCAAAAGACGAGCGCTCGCTCAAACTGAGATTCCATACCCAAACGGCAGGATGCAGCCTGACCGCTCCGCAGCCTGAAAATAACATCGTCCGCACAGCCATTGAAGCGCTGGCCGGAGTACTGGGAGGCACTCAATCGCTGCACACTAATTCTATGGACGAAGTGCTCGGACTGCCCACTGAAAAGGCCGCCCACATTGCCCTGCGCACGCAGCAAATCATTGCTTTTGAAACCGGCGTCACCAACGTCGCCGATCCGCTTGCCGGCTCGTATTACGTCGAATGGCTGACCGACGAGCTGGAGCGTCAGGCGGAAGAATACTTCCAAAAGATCGAAGAAGTTGGTGGTGTCATATCCGGTATTGAGAAAGGCTTCTTCATGAAAGAAATCGCCGACTCGGCTTATAAGTTCCAGCAAAAACTGGACTCCAGAGATCGCATTTTTGTCGGCTTGAACGGCTTTACGGAAGAAGCTGATGGACCGGGAATCGAGATTCTCAAGATCGGCCGCCAGTATCAGGACAGGCAAGTTGAAAGACTGAAAAAGCTC
>JADLDQ010000455.1 GCA_020846575.1 Burkholderiales bacterium | reverse complement strand
GCGGGACCTTCACCAACCGCACACCCGGCGCCGGGCCGGTGGAATGGAACGCGATCTGCGACCCGATCGCCACCGCGGCGGTGTACCGCGCGCCGGTGAAATCGCACCGCTCCGTCGGACTCGACGTGACGCTCCGCTGCCGGATGCCGGCGAAGGAATGCGTCGCGAAGTTCGCGCAGATCGGCGGGCCGCTGGCCGTGGTCTCGGCGATGACCGAGGTCTGGGCGCACGAACGGAAAGAGGTGACCTTCCACGACCCGCTCGCGGCGGCGGTGATCTTCGAGCCCGGCCTGTGCGAATGGCAGGAAGGACAGGTGGACGTCGAATTGAAGAGCGACCGCGTCGCGGGCATGACGCACTGGACGACCAAGAGCGACAGGAAGCCGCACGAGATCGCCGTGGACGTGAACCCGGCGGCGTTCTTCGAGCACTACTTCGAGACGGTGGCGGGGAAATAACCGCCTACGCGTAGCGGTCCTCGCGCCACGGATGCGCGGTGTTGCTGTAGCCGCGCAGCTCCCAGAAGCCCAGCACGTCCTGGGTCAGGAACTCGATGCGGCGGATCCATTTCGCGCCCTTCCACGCGTACAGCTGCGGCGTGATCATGCGCACCGGCCCGCCGTGTTCGCGCGCCAGCGGCTTGCCCTCGGCCGTGTGCACCAGCAGCACGTCGGGCTTGAGCGCCTCCTCGAGCGGCAGGTTGACCGTGTAGTCGTCGTAGGCGTGGCAGAGCACGTGCGTCGCGTCGGGCTTCGGCCCCACCAACGCGGCCAGTTCCGCAAAGCGTACGCCCTTCCACGGGACGTCCATCTTCGACCACGTGGTGACGCAGTGGAAGTCGCTGACGTCCTCGGCCTGTTCCAGCGCGAGGAAGTCGTTCCATGAGAGCGTCACGGGGTTCTCGACCGCGCCGTCGGCCACCAGCTGCCACTTCGCCGTCGGCACCGCCGGTTGAATGCCCAGATCGAGCACCGGCCAGCCCTGGGTCTCGTGCTGGCCCGCCGGAAGCTTGGGCATGCCGTGGCGGTTGGGCGCGCCGCTGCCGAGTGGCTTCCCGTCGCTGCGCGCGGGCGTGGCGGCCATCTTCTTCTCGAAGCGGCGCATCAGCGCCATGCGCGCCTCGACGATGCGCGCCTGCTTTTCCGCGGCCTGCGGGTCGTTCGGCTGAGGTGCTTTACTCATCAAAGGGGCTCCTGGCGGCCGGACGACACTATATAAGGAGGTAAAGCGGAAGGAAAGACTACGCCGCGGGGACTCTTTCCGTGTCGCGCGCGCGGAAGAAAAGCCCGAAGACGATGGCCAGGACCAGGCAGCCGATCGCCGGGACTTCCCAGAACTGCGAGAAGTCGGCCTTGTAATGGCCCAGCACCTTGCCGCTGAGGATCGAGCCCGTGAACATGCCCACGCCGTAGGTGGCGAAGGCGAGGAAACTCTGCGCGCTGCCGCGCACGTCCGGCGCGCTGATGCGTTCGACGTAGATCATCGCGGCCGCGATCGCGAAGGCGAAGCACGCGCCGTGCAGGATCTGCGCGGCGATCATCAGTTCGACCGGCGTCATGAAGCTGAAGATGAAGAAGCGCGCCGCCCAGGCAAGGATGCCCAGCGTGATCGTTATGCGCATGCCCAGCTTCCGCAGCATGAACGGCAGGACCAGCATGGTCAGGATTTCCATGACCTGCCCGCACAGCAGCACCAGCGGCACCTTGTCGTCGCTGAGTTTCAAGCACATGTTGCCGTAATAGAGGCCCGCGAAGTTGTAGTAGAAGGTTCCGAAGACCAGCAGCAGGAAGGCCACCAGCGAAAAGAGCGCGAAGGACGGGTCCTTCATCATCTTCAGGACCTTGCCCACCGCGAACTTCTCGGACGCCTCGGCCTTCGGCGGCGTGTGCGGCAGCGTGAAGCTGTACACGCCGCAGAGAACAGCGAAGATCGCGCCCAGCACCAGCGCGTCGCGGAAGGTACCTTCCCCGTACTTCAGCCAGGCGCTAAGGACGAAGCCCGCCGCGATCCAGCCGACCGTCCCGAACAGGCGCACGACCGGAAAGTC
>JADLDQ010000174.1 GCA_020846575.1 Burkholderiales bacterium | reverse complement strand
CGCACCAGCACCTGATTGAAGTCCGAGCCCTGCGCCTTGGCGACGTTAAGCAGGCGGGCACGAACGGAAGCCGCGATGTTGCTCATTCGACGGCTTCCAGATAGGGCCGCATCACGTTGGCGACGCGGCACAGCTTCGCGTAGCGCCACAGCTCGTCCGCCGACGCGCGGCGCTTGGCGCGCACGTCCTTCAGTGCCTCCAGCGCCACGTCCAGACCGACCTTGTTGCGGTGCTTGAAACAGTCCGCCACGGTCTTGGCGACGCCGTACACGCGCAGCACCACGCCGTCACGCTCGACCGTCTCGATGCCTTCGGAGTAGACATCGCCCGTCATCTGCACCATCTTGATTGGCGGATAGTCGAGGCGTGGCACGTGGCTGCCGCGCGGCATGGCGATCCAGATCTGCCGGGGAAGTTGGGTGGTCAGTTCGTGGAATTGCAGCGCGGTCAGCAGGCAGAACACCGCTTGCGGCACCTTCGTGGCGACCGTGGCAAGGCTTTCATGCTCCGAACCCGGATGGCTGGGCAGGCGATAGAGGCCGCGCCCGACCTTGTCCAGCAGGCCCGCAGCGGTCAGGCGCGTCAGGACGACCCGGGGCGCTTCGATGGCGTCCAGATCGCTGGCGCGCAGCAGCCCCTTCTGGCTCGCCAGATCAAGGACGCGCTGGGTGTGGGTGTCGGCGAGCATGGTGGGAGTATGTTCCGTTTATTCGTCTAATTCAATAGTTCGACGAAAAAAAGGAACGCCCCGGGCAATGTGTTCGATTCCGCGTTTGGGGATCGAACCGCAGACCGTTCGTTGCCCACGGCAGCGAGGAAGTGCGCGGGGGCGTCCGGCTAAATTAATTAAGAGGTTTTGGAGTGGGTTGCGCAGGGCACGGTGGACATCGCCTTCGAATGGGGTCCGGTCGGCCACGCGCGCCTGAACCGGACCACCCTGATGCCGGACCGCTTTCTGGTGGTCACCAGCCCGCGGCACGCTTTCACCGCACGGCGCTCGGTCGCCGTGAAGGCCTTCGTGCGCGCGCCGTTCGCCGACCTCGACCACGGGCCGGGCACGCCCTCGTTCGTCGAGGAATCGCTGCTCAAGGCGGGAGTGCGCTCGAGGAAGGTGGTGCGCGTGCCTTTCATCGACGCGTTGAAGCGGCTCATCGAGGCCGACCTGGCGACCGGCATGCTGTCGAGCTCTTCCATGGAGCGCGAACTCAAGGCGAGGCTGCTCAAGGCCCTACCCCTGCAGGGGTTCCCCCTGAAGAGAGACATCGTGGTGGCCTCCCGCAAGGACGGCCCCGCTTCGCCTGCGGCCCTCAGTTTGCAGCAACTTCGAGAGCGGCAACCGAGGAGAATAGGTTCAATCCTCCGGGATGACCGGCAGCAGCAGGTGCGAGGGATGCCTCGCGTCCCGGTATACCCGGTGCGCGACCGTGCGGCTGGAGCAGATGTGATAGGGAACGTACTCGACGCTGGTGAGCCCGGCGGGCCCGGCCGGCAGATCGAGCGAGGCGATCTCGACGCACACGCGGTGCCCGCGGCGGAACAGGTTCGCCGCCGGCATGATCTCGATGGCGTACTCGCAGATCTCGCCGGGCACGACGGGCTTCCAGGCCGCGCGGGTGAACGGGTGCCATGGTTGACCGGGCTTCGATCGGCTCGCGTCCAGAGCACGGTGCGATGCCTTCAGCCAGCCCCGGCTCACTTCGCGCTCGGGCAGGCCCTGCGGCTCGCCCATCTCGCCTTCGCGCGCGCTCCTCACCGAACCGTCGGGCCCGACGTCCTTGAGGATCGCGATCCAGTTCGTGTCCGGCTGGTCGATCGCCGCGTACAACACCAGCTCGATCGGGCCGATCACCGCGAGGTCGCGCTCGAGCGGCTCGGTCATGTAGCGAAGCTTCTGCACCCGGTCGGTCTGGGTCGGCGGCATCTGCAGGAAGCCGTCCGGCTCGGGCGCGTCCTCGCGCGCGCCGGGCACGAACGGCGCCGCGCGCAGGCGCCCCCAGCTGTGCAGGTGGAG
The DNA here is from genome assembly GCA_020846575.1 of Burkholderiales bacterium. Lineage (GTDB taxonomy): Bacteria > Pseudomonadota > Gammaproteobacteria > Burkholderiales > SG8-39 > JADLDQ01. The sequence continues at coordinate 5,737 of JADLDQ010000174.1, read as the reverse complement.
CTTGGTCCAGCGCGTCTGCGGCAGCGGCCAGTCGTGCGCGGCGCGCCAGCGGTTCTCGCCGGCCACCCACACCTTCACCGGCGGCTCGTCCATGACACCCGTGGCCGTGCCGTGCAGCCAGTGATCGAACCAGCGCAGCATCTCGTCGTGAAACGAGTGGAACGGCCGCTCGATCTGCGCCACGCCCGAGAGCATGAGCTTCTTCGGACCGCGGACCTTCTCCCAGGCGCGCAGGCAGCCGAGCATCTGGCGCTTGTAGGTGTAGGCTGAGAAGCTCACGCCCGTATACACCGGCACCCGCACGCTGGCCAGCGCGGTCTCCGCCGCCGCCGCCGCCTCCTCGTCCTCGAAGGGTTCGACGAGCGCCTGGAACAGCGCCGGATAGATCTGCCCCTTCATGGTAAGGATGTTGTAGATGTTCGGGTACATGCGGTAGTCGGGGTTCGCCATCGCCTCGCGCCACTTCGCCTCGAGCGCGGGGGGCAGTTCGCCCGGCGCAGCGCGCGCTCCGTGCACCACGCTGAGCGCATCCAGCAGGTAGGTGAAGGGGTGCAGCACGCCGCCGGGGAACATCTCGCGCAAGCGGTAGCGCGACCCGGCCCCGTAGGGAAAGATCGCCTTGAGGTGCGGCGCGGCGAGCGCCGCGGCGTCGAACTGCGCCCCGGCGAAGGCCGACAGACCCACCATGCCGACGTTGCCGTCGCACCAGGGCTGCGCCGCGGCCCACTCGACCAGGTCGTAGGCGTCCCACGCGGGCGAGCCCCCGCCTTGCGACTTGCCGCTGCCGCGGGTGTTCCCGACCACGTGCACGTAGCCGCGCAGGGCGAAATACAGCGAGTCGCCGGCCTCCGCGCCGCCCATCCACATGCGCGACCAGGCGGGCTGGGCGTTGTGCGCAGCCTGCGCGAACTCGGGGCTGTTGAACTCCTTGTTGTGGGAGGCGAGCGAAACCAGCGCCGGGAAACGCCCGGCCGCGGCGGGGCGGTACACGTCCACGCACAGCGTCACCCCGTCGCGCATCGGTACGGCGAGGTCGCGCTCCTCGGCCATCTCGGCGTACAGGGCCGGTCGCTCGTAGCCGGGCGGGGGATTGTGCTGATCGAAGCGCATCGCGGCTCGCTGGTCCGGTCTCGCGGGAAGAACGGCGCCCGCGCGGATCATCCCCGGTAGACCGGCTCGGCACGGGAGAAAAAGCCGAGCAGCAGTTCGTACACCAGGCGGTGGTTCTTCTGCTGGAAGCTCGCGTGCGCGATGCCCGGCATCACGGAGAACTGCTTGTCCGGATTCGGCAGCTGCCGGAAGAACGCGAGCAGGTCGTCGAAGGAAGCGATACCGTCGTACTGCCCGCGCATGATCATCACCGGCATGTCCAGAGCCTGCGGCGCGACCAGCGGCAGCCTGGCGCACATGTCGACGTAGGTTCCGGTGGGCACGGAGTCGTCGAGCGCGAGGATCGCCTGCGCGAAGGCCTCGACCGTGGCATCGTCGGCGCAGCCGGGGTGGTCGCGCGTGAAGATCGACTGCACGAAAGCGCGGTCGATGGGCCGGCGATTGACCCTGCGGTACTCGTCCAGGCGCTTGCGCCGTTCGGCGAGCGTCGGGCTGCCCTCGCCGGTCCAGACGAAGGCGTCCAGCGCCAGGCGCGCGACCCGGTCCGGGTGCCGGGCGGCGAACACCGCCGCGCGCAGCGCCCCGGAGGAGATCCCGTAGACAAGGAGCGCTCGAGCGCCGTTCTTCGACAGGATGTAGCGGCTCGCCGCGGCCAGGTCGTCTGCGCCGTTGGCGATGTCGCAGTTGATGTCGCGCAGCTTGCCGGAGCGGCCATAGCCCTCCATGTCCACGCACCAGCAGTCGTAGCCGCGTGCCGCGAACCAGTCCATCACCGAGGCATCGTCGCGTCCCGGCACCGAGAGGTCGAAGGTCGGCTGCGAGGCCATGGAGGAGCCGTGCACGAAGAGCACCGTGCCGCGCGGCGCGGCCGGCCCGGGTGCGCGCTTTCGCCAGAGAAAAAGGCGCACCTCCCCCTTGGCGGTCCAGTGCTCCTCGCCCCCGGGCATGCCTCCGGTTTCTCCCTGCGCAACCATGTTCCGTACCTCGCCTGTAGCGAAAGCGCAGCCTTCCCCGAAGTCGCGGGAGCGCGAAGGGCGAGCAGCCCCTCGCCCCCCCCCCGCTCCTCACGACTCAATCGATTCTCGCACCCGACTCGCGGATCACCTTCGACCAGCGTTCCATCTCGAGCGCGAGCTTCCTGCCGAACTCTTCCGGGCTCTTCACCTGGATGTCGAAACCCGCGCGCGTGAAGCCGCGCCTGACTTCCTCGGCGCCCAGCGCCATCGCAACATCGCGGTGGATGCGTCCGACGAGCTCGCGCGGCGTGGCGACCGGCGCGAGCAGCCCCATCCAGAGCGACCCGTCGTAGCCCGGGAAAGTCTCCGCGACCGCGGGCACCTCCGGCAGGTCCTTGTGGCGCTGCGGACTGGTGACGGCGAGCGCGAGGAGCTTCCCGGCGCGGATATGCTGGATCACGTTGCTCATGCCCGGCACGCTCGCCTGGACCCGCCCGGCGACGAGGTCGGTCGTGGCCGGACCGCTGCCCTTGTACGGCACGTGGGTGAGGTTGACGCCGGCGAGCGAGAAAAGGTGCGCGCCGAGCAGGTGCTGGGTGCTGCCGTTCCCCGAGGAGGCGTAGTTGATCACCCCGGGCCGCGCTTTCGCGGCGGCGAACAGCTCGCCGAGCGACTTCACCCCGAGCGACGGGTGCGCCACCACCCCGTTGGGCGCCGCGCCCATTTCGATCACCGCCGCGAAGTCCCGCACCGCGTCGTAGGGCAGGTTCCGATACAGGCCTGCGCTGATGAGGTGGGTGTTGGAGACGAAAAGCAGCAGGTGCCCATCGGGGGCCGCCTTCGCCACTTCCGCCGCGCCCAGCGTGCCGCCGGCGCCCGGGCGGTTCTCCAGCACGATCGGCTGCCCCCAGATTTCCGAAAGGCGCGGCGAAAGCGCCCGCGCCGGAACGTCCACCGCACCGCCAGCCGAGAAGGGGATGATGGCGCGCACCGGTCGCACCGGGAAGGACTGCGCCGCAGCGCCCGCCGCGAGCCAGCACGAGAGCCCGGCGACGAGCAGCGACGCGGCGGTGAATACCTGGCGCGGCGCTCTTCGGCTATTTGCGGTCATGATGTCTCCTCCTCGGCTGCGGCCTGCCGCCGCGCCGAATGCGGTGTCCGGGCCGATTCCCCGGCTCCACCCTGAACGACGCGCTCGCGCATGCGGTTCGGCGCGATCATATCGCATCGCCCGCGACCTCCGGCGAGCGCGACCCGGGTGCCTCGGGGTGCGCGTCGTGCGCTTGAACCGGGCGCGATGCGTCGTGATGAGCGGGAATTGCGCGCCTTCGCATTTGATTCATGTCAATGAGCAGCGCGCCCGAGCCGGGGTATCGTGGCCGCGCCTCGCCGGGTCCGAATCGCGGCTGGACCGCGCCGGACGGGCGATGCGCGAAATTCGATCGAACGAGCGCGCGGCAGGCGCGAACGCGGGCGTGCCGCGGTGCGCTCACCCCCGCGCGGCGCCGCATCCGCCGGGATCCGATCCGTAAAGCGGGGAGCGCGATAACCCAGATGAAAGCAGGTCTCGCCGTCATCGAAGCGCTGCGCGCCGAGGGCATCGACACCACCTTCGGCATCGTCGGGATCGCGAGCAACGGCATCGTGACCGAGATGCACGGCCGCCCGGACATCCGTTTCGTCGACACCCGGCACGAGGAAGGCGCGGCGTTCATGGCCTACGGCTATGCGCGCGCCTCGGGCAGACCCACCGCCTGCATCACGACTTCAGGGCCCGCCACCACCAACCTCGCCACCGGCATCGCGCTGGCGCACAAGGGACGCGCGCCGGTGATCGTCATCGCCGGCGATACGCCGCGCCATCACCACCATCGCGACGGCCACCAGGCGCTGGACTTGGTGGAGATCTTCAGGCCGATCACCCAGCTCGCGGTGCAGGTGGGCACCACCGAGCGCATCCTGGAGATGCTGCGCTACGGCCTGCGCTGCGCACTCACCGGCCGCACCGGGCCGGTGCTCGTCTCGATCCCCTCGGACCTGCTGGAGGACGCGACGGTGGAGGGCCCGATCCTGCCGCCGGCGGCCTACCGGGTGGTGGACGCACGCATCGCCGGCGATCCGGCGGCGGTCGAGCGCGCCGCGCAGCTGCTCGCCGCCGCCGAGCGCCCGGTGCTGCTCGCCGGGGGCGGCGTCATCGATTCGCAGGCGAGCGAGGACGCGGTGGCGCTCGCCGAGGAACTGGACATGGCGATGGCGCCCTCCTGGAGCCACCACGACGCGATCCCGAACAGCCACCCGCTCTACGTCGGCCCGCCGGGATTCCGGGGCGCCCCGGAGTCGATGGATGCGATCCGCCGCGCTGACGTGCTCCTGGCGCTGGGGGCGCGCATCAACCAGACCTCCACCTTCTGGAACGACAGCGTCATCGCACCGGGCACGCGCATCGTGCAGGTCGAGCTCGACCCGCGCGAGATCGGCCGCAACTACCCGATTGCCGCCGGCATCCTGGGGGACGCGCGCACCGTGGCGCGCCAGCTGCTCGCGGCGGTCCGCGCGATCCAGCCGCGGAAAAAGCCGCGGCCGCAATGGCGCGCGCAGGTCGAAGCCTGTGCCTCGAGACGGCGCGCGCGGCTGGAAGCCGAGCGCGACATCACCGGCCACCCGATCATGCCGCAGCGCGTGTTCACCGAGTTGCGGCGCGTGCTGCCGCGCGAATGCATGATCACCGTGGATGCGGGCGCGGCGCCGGGCCTTGCCTACGACCGGGTGCACTTCGAGGTACCGCGCACCATGTTCAACTACTCGGGCCAGGGCGGCCTGGGCGGCGGCTACTGCATCAGCCTCGGAACCCGGCTCGGCCGTCCGGACCGCGCGGCGGTGAGCCTGCAGGGCGACGGCGGGTTCATGTACACCATCCAGGAAATCAACACCGCGGTGCGCTGGAAGATTCCTCAGGTCGCCATCGTGATGAACAACAACTGCCACGGCGCGGAGAAGGCGCAGCAGCAGCGCAATTACGGCGGACGGCTGGTGGGCGTGGACCTCGTCAACCCGCGCTTCGACCGCCTGGCGCAAGTGTGCGGCGCGCGCGGCTTCTACGCCGAACGAACCGAGGATATCGCCGAGGCGGTGAGTGCGGCGCTGGCAGTGGACGGACCGTCCGTGGTGGAGATTCCCGTCGCCGAGTACTTCCCCGCGAGCGGATCGGCGCGGCGAGCGATCTGAGCGGATCAACCGGGAAAGGCACTGGAGCATGCGTACCAAAGACGGTCGGCGGCACTCGGGCACCGCGGTGCGCCGGGGCCAGGACGTCCCGCACGGCGCTGGACGGGGAATCCTTGCCTTCATCGCGGCGGCGGCCGGCACCCTGGCGCTGTTGCTGGCGGGGCTCGCGCCGCCCGCGCACGCCCAGGGCGCGACGGACCCGGCGCTCGACAAGGAAATCTGCCTGGGCTGCCATGGCCAGAAGGGCTATTCGGCCAAGGGCCCGGACGGCAAACCCCAGTCGCTGCACGTCACGCCGGAGCGCTTCGGCGGGAGCGTGCACGGCAAGCGCCAGTGCGTCGAGTGCCACAGGAACATCGACGAGATCCCGCACAAGCCGGGCACCGAGGTGCGGGTGAGCTGCGTGCAGTGCCACGAGGACCTGTGGGAGCAGGCCAGGCGCGAGG
>JADLDQ010000173.1 GCA_020846575.1 Burkholderiales bacterium | reverse complement strand
TTCTGATTGATGAGTCCGGGGAGCTGAAGGTCATGGACTTCGGGCTTGCCCGTCGCGTCGGCGAGACCCGCCTGACGGCCACCGGACAGATGATGGGCACTCCCGACTACATGCCGCCGGAGCAGATCCTCGGCCAATCGCATCGCATCGGGCCGCCCGCGGATGTGTACTCTCTGGGCGTGATGTTCTACGAACTGCTGACCGGCAAGTTGCCGTTCGCCGGCGAGAGCGTGGCGGAGGTGATGGGCCGGGCGTTGCGGGACGAGCCGGTGTCGCCGCGGCGGCGCGAGCCGCGGGTGCCGCTCGACCTGGAGATCATCTGTCTGAAGGCGATGCGCAAGGAGCCGGAATCGCGTTATCCCGATGCGCGGGCCATGGCCGACGATCTCGCGAGGTTTCTCAGCGGTGAGGCGATCCAGGCGCGGCGGGAGACCTGGCGCGAGCGCGGCCTGCGCTGGGTGCGCCGTCGGCCCGCGATCGCCACGTTGGCGTGTCTCGGACTACTGGCGGGTGTGCTCGCGGGCGTGGGGTGGGCACGGGCCGAGGCGGCCGCGCGTGCGCGCGTGATCGCGGAACAGGCGCGGGAAGCTCTGGCGCAGCGCGTCATCGCCGAGGTGCGCGAACGGGCTGCCATCTACCGGACGGCGGCGCTCGAATTGCGCCGCGCCGGGGTCCCGACCGGCGGAGTCGTCAAGTAGCTGGAGGCCTTGCGGGAAAATGTCACTGCCGCCGAGGCGCTGGATCCGCATACCGGCGAGCCGCGGTGGCACCTGGGACGGCTGCTGCGCGCGCTCGAGCGATTCACGGAAGCGGCGGAAGCGCAGGAAGGGGCACTGCAGCGCGAGTCCGGTCTGGTCGCAGCTCACTACGAGCGGGCGGTGCTGGCGGCGCAACGCCTGGGAGAACGCCGGGTCGAATTGCGCGAAGAGTGGCGGCGCCGCCTGGGGGAGCGTCATCGGCGCATGAGGAGCGACCCTGCCGACGCGGTCGGACCTGCACTGCAAACCGAGGCCCCCTCGGATCAGGAGTTGGCGCGCACAGACCCGGCGTCGCAGCGGTTGTGGGGGGTGCTGCACACCGAGCTTTCCGTGCTCGAACAGGCTACGGGTGCGGGTACGGCGAATGCGGCGAACGACCGACCCGGCGCGCTCTCTCCGGCCATGCTGAGCTGCCTGCGCGGTCTGAATGCACTCTACTCGCCGGATGTCGGGTTGCGCCGAGAGGCGCAGGACCGGCTCGAGGAGGCGGTGACGCTCGATCCCGGTCTGGAAGAGGCACACCTGGTGCTGGCCGATCTGGCGCTCGCGGCCGAGGACGCAGAACAGGCCTCCCGGGTGCTGGATCGAGCGCTCGCCGTCGATCGCGGACATGTCGGGTTGCACCTGCGGCGGAGCCAGGCGGCGCACCTGGTCGCGCTTGCGGCGGAACGGCGGGGAGAGGATCCCCGGCCGGCGTTGCGGGACGGGATCGCCGCGTGTGAGCGCGCCCTGGAACTGCGTCCCGACGATGCGGAACTGCTGCGGCAGCGTGCTACGGTACACCGCGATGCCGGCGCGTGGGATCAGTCGTTCGGCTCCGATCCGGCCGAGCACTATGAACGGGCATTGACCGACCTCGATCGTGCCGTCGCGCTCGGGTGCGATGCCGATCTGGCGGCGCTCGATCGAGCGCACTTGCGCCTCAACTGGGGCGTGTGGTTGGCGGCCGCGGGCAAGACGGCCGAAGCACCGGTGTCGCAATGGCAAACCGGGATCGCCGGGCTTGAGAGCGTGTTGAAGGACCGGCCGGACCGGCCCGATGCCTGGCGCCTGCGCGCCGCGCTCCTGCTTCATCTGGCGAAGGTCAAACTGCGAAGCGGCGACCATCCCGCCGTGGAGCTGACCGCGGCCGCCGGCGACCTGGATCAGGCGATCGCGCTGGATGCCGAGGATGCCCTGGCCTGGATGACACGCGCGGACGTGTCCTTGACGCGAGGTCTGGACCAGGCCCGTCGCGGTGTCGATCCCACCGCCGAATACGATCGCGCCCGGGCGGATCTCGAGCGCGTGGTCCGTCTGGAACCGAGCGCCAGTGAGCCACAGAATCGCCTGGCGGACCTGGAACTCAATCGCGCCGTGTTTCAGGATCGAACCGGCGGTGACGCACGCGCGGTGCTGGCGGCGGCGCTCGAGTACGCGGAACTCGCGTGCGCTCGCACTCCCGGCCATGTCGCCAGTCTGAGCCTGCGTGGTCGGATTCACATGACGCTCGCGAAAATGCGCTTGCGGCACGGCGAGAACCCGGAGGCCTCCATCCGAGCCGCGCTCGCCGACCTGGACGCTGCCGACCAGCGGTCGCCGGGCAACCTGGACGTCGCGTGCGATCGCGCCGACGTCCTGGGCGTCCGGGCGCAGACCGCGAACGCTGCGGGAGTCGAGGCGGCGTTTGCCGAGGCCGTGGCCGCCGCCGATCGCGCCGTGCTGAGCGCTTCCCGGGAGGCCCGGACCTGGCGGAAGCGCGGGGAACTTCGCGAACTCTGGGGCGGCCATCGCGTCGATCGCGGTCATTCGCCGGAGACGATTCTGGCGGAGGCGGAGCGCGACCTGCGCACGGCCCTCGAGCTCGACGGCACGGCTCCGGCGACCTGGTTCACGCTGGGTCGGGTGCAGATGCACCTGGGGCGCGACGCCGCCCGGCGGGGGGGCGATCCGGAACCGGCCTGGACTGCCGCCGAGCAAGCGTTCGGCAAAGCGTCGGCCGGCATGCCGACCCTGGCGCGGGAGCAGTGCGGGCTGCTGTGCAGCTTTCGTGCCGAAGCGCGCATCGGACGCAGCGAGGACCCCGATGCTCCGTTGCGGCAGGCCGTGGCGGAGTACTCGGAGGTCCTGCGGCTCAACCCCGATTCGCGCACCGCCTGGCGGCTGCGCGGCGAAGCCCATCATCTGCGGGCCGTGTGGCAGATGCAGTCGGGGCAAGACCCGGGTGCCAGCGCCGAACTGGCCCTGGCGGATCTGGCCGAGGCGCTGAAGCGCACGCCGGGCGCGGTGGCGGTGCTGCGGAATCGCGCGCTGTTGCGGACCAATCTCGGCGCGTGGAAGCTGTCCCATCAGGGCGACGCAGGGGTGGAATTTGCCGCTGCTGCCGAAGACCATGCGGCCGTTGCCGAGCAGGTGCCGCAGGATGCTTCCGTACACAAGTCACTGGCGGTGGTGCTGACTCAGGTGGGTTTTCTGCGACTTGATCGCGGCCTGGATGCGGGCGAGGTTCTGCGCCGGGCCCGCGCTGAGTTTGATGCCGCACTGTCGCTGGGCGGGCCGGACTGGGAATGCCATTGGCGGAGGGGCATCGCATCCCTGGTGCTGTCCGAGTGGGATGCCGCCGTCACCGACCTGGAGGCTGCGGAGCAGCTTGCCCCCGAGCGGGCAGGCCTGTGGGCGCGTCCACTGGAAGAGTCGCGAGCCCGCCGCGCCGCCGCCGCGGGGCCGAGCCGGGAGGATTGAATCGCCGGCGAGCGATCGCCCGACAATCGGGAGAAAGCGTGCTTTCTCCCGGGCGTATTCATAGCATCACGCGGTTCCCTAGTGGACTGTCAAACTTCATTCAGTAGGTGACACCCAATTGCCGATGAAACTCCTGTATGCCAATGGCACCAGGAGGGCTTATGTCTGAA
>JADLDQ010000172.1 GCA_020846575.1 Burkholderiales bacterium | reverse complement strand
AGTCGACGCGGCACTGGTCGGTGAGACGGTCACCCTGCGCTTCGATCCCGCCGCCCCGCCTGCGCGGGGCATCGAGGTTTGGCACCAGGACCGCTTCATCGCCCGCGCCCGGCCGCTGGACGCCTACCCGAACTTAGCGGATTCACCTGTATTTTCGGTTAATTTTGGCTGAGCTGGTTTTGTAAGCGATTGGTTTTGTTGAGGGTGGTCTCAGCAAAACCGTCGAAAGCGGCTGTAGTGAAGACCTTGCCTCTGGCCAAGGGCGAATTCCTGCGGATAATCGTGCGTCGAGATGTTCCTGCGCGCGACGACTCGCAAGAAAGACGGAAAGAAGCACCGCTACTTCAGCGTGGTGGAGAGCCGTCGCGTGAGCGGTGGGCGGGTGCTGCAACGGCACGTGCTGTATCTGGGGGAGATCAACTCTTCGCAGGAACTTGCCTGGCGCCGCTCGATCGAGGTATTGGACGAGGCGACGCAGGCGCCACGCACGCTGGCGCTATTTCCTGAAGATCGATGCGAAGGCATCGCCCCGGACGAGTCGATCGTGCGCCTGAAGCTCTCGCAGCTGCGCTTGGCGCGGCCGCGGCAGTGGGGTGCGTGTTGGCTGGCGGTGAAGCTGTGGCAGAGCCTGGAGCTGGATCGGTTCTGGGCCGAGCGCCTGACACCCTCGCGCAAGCACACGCGCTGGAACCATGTGCTGCTGGTGCTGGTGGTGTATCGGCTGCTCTCACCGGGCAGTGAATGGAGGTTGTATCGGCATTGGTTCGAGCAAAGCGCGCTGGCCGATTTGCTCGGTGGCGATGGAGCGCTTGCCGACATACATGCGCTGTACACCTGTCACGACCGGCTGCTGGAGCACAAAGAGGCGCTGTTCGAGCATCTGGTGGGTCGCTGGCGGGATCTGTTCAACGCGCGCTTTGACATTCTGCTGTACGACCTCACCAGCACCTATTTCGAATCCGATCCGCCGGCCGACGATGAGGACAAGCGCCGCCACGGCTACTCGCGCGATCACCGTCCGGACTGCGTGCAGGTGGTCATCGCGCTGGTGGTGACCCCGGAGGGCTTTCCGCTGGCCTATGAAGTGCTGGCGGGTAACACGCGCGACTGCACCACCTTGAAGGATTTCCTGGCGCGCATCGAGCGCCAGTACGGCAAGGCGCGGCGGGTGTGGTGCATGGACCGGGGTATCCCCACCGAGGAAACGCTGGCGCTGATGCGCGCCAGCGATCCGCCGGTGCATTACCTGGTGGGCACGCCCAAGGGGCGTCTCACCCGTCTGGAGCAGGCGCTGCTGGAGAAACCCTGGCACATCGCTCGCCCCGAGGTACGGGTGAAGCTGCTGGCGCAGGATGCCGAGCTGTATGTCTTCGCCGAGAGCCGCGACCGGGTCGCCAAGGAACGTTCGATGCGCCGCCGGCAGCTGAAGTGGCTATGGCAGCGCCTGAACAAACTGAGCACGATGGAACTCACCCGCGACGAACTGCTGATGAAGCTCGGCGCTGCAAAGACCAAAGCGCCGGGCGCCTGGCGGCTGGTCGAAGTCGAGGTCCAGGCCAAGATCGAAGCCGAAGTCCCCAAGAAAGACGCCAGCTTCACTTACCGACTCGATCGCAACAAGCTCAGACAGGTCCGCCGTCGCGAAGGCCGCTACCTGCTGCGTACCAACCTCACCGAGTCCGACCCGGCCAAGCTCTGGGAGTTCTATCTGCAGCTGGTCGAGGTCGAGGCGGCCTTCAGGACCCTCAAGGGTGATCTGGCGATCCGGCCGATATTCCACCAGGACGAGCAGCGCATCGAAGCGCACATCTTCATCGCCTTCCTCGCCTACTGCTTGCACGTGACGCTGGGCCAACAACTCAAGTCGCACGCCCCAGGCCTCACGCCGAGAGCGGTGCTGGAGAAATTCGCCGCCGTGCAGATGATCGACGTACAAATACCGACTACCGACGGACGCGAGTTGCAGCTGACGCGCTACACGCAACCCGAGTCCGAATTGATGCTGCTGCTGGACAAACTCAGGATCACCTTACCAGCCCAAGCCCCACCGAAAATCACTGCCGCTCAGGCCGCCACAGCAACGCCCGTGTAGTGCAGACCTACGAGGGTCGCCTCATGAAAAATCAAACACTTGACCCCTTCGTCCCCCGCGAATCCGCCAAGTTCGGCTAACGGCGCCGGCGGCAGCGGCGCAAATCGAACGCCCCGGCGCCCGCGCCGGGCGCCTCAGGGCCCGAAGAACTCCTTCACCTTGTCCATCCAGGATTTCGCCTGCGGGTTGTGGCGCTCCTCGTCGCGCTTGGAGATGGCCTCGAACTCGCGCAGCAGCTCGCGCTGGCGCTCGGTGAGGTTGACGGGCGTCTCGACGGCGACGTGGCACAGCAGGTCGCCCATGGCGTTGCTGCGCACCCCCTTGATTCCCTTACCGCGCAGGCGGAACACCTTGCCGGACTGTGTCTCCGAAGGCACCCGGACCTTGGCCGAACCCTCGAGCGTCGGGATATCGAGGTCGCCGCCGAGCGCCGCCACGGTGAAGGAGATCGGCATCTCGCAGTGCAGGTCGTTGCCCTCGCGCTGGAACACCGCGTGCGGCTTGACATGGACCTGCACGTACAGGTCGCCCGGAGGGCCGCCGTTCGAACCGGGTTCGCCTTCCCCGGCCAGGCGGATGCGATCGCCCTCGTCCACGCCTGCCGGGATCTTCACCGACAGGGTCTTGTGCTTCTTGACCTTGCCCGCGCCGTGGCAGGCGCTGCAGGGGTCCGAGATCACCTTGCCCGCGCCGTGGCACTTGGGGCAGGTCTGCTGGATGGAGAAAAAGCCCTGCTGCATGCGCACCTGGCCGTGACCGTGGCAGGTGGCGCAGGCCGAAGGCTTGGAGCCGGGCTTGGCGCCGCTGCCCGAGCAGGTGCCGCAGGCTTCCCAGGTGGGGATGCGGAATTTCGATTCGGTGCCCCGCGCCGCCTGCTCGAGCGATATCTCCAGGTTGTAGCGCAGGTCCGCGCCGCGGTATACGGACGAGCGGCCGCCGCGTCCCTGCCCCTGCCCGAAGATGTCGCCGAAGATGTCGCCGAAGGCCTCGGCGAAGCCCCCGAATCCCGAGCCGCTGAAGCCTGCCGCGGCCGACGGGTCCACGCCCGCGTGGCCGAAGCGGTCGTAGGCGCTGCGCTTCTCGGCGTCGGTGAGAATCTCGTAGGCCAGCTTCGCCTCCTTGAATTTCTCCTCGGCCGACTTGTCGTCCGGATTGCGATCCGGGTGGTACTTCATGGCGAGGCGCCGGTAGGCCTTCTTGATCGCCTCCTCGTCGGCGTCCCGGTTGACCCCGAGGACCTCGTAGTAATCGCGCTTCGCCATGCCTAGCCTTCGAAGTTGAACGCCGAACGGCCGGAATCAACGGCGGGCGCGAGCCCTACCGCTGCATTCCGGCCAGTCGAGCCGCCGCGCCGTATGCGGCACGCCCGATCTATTTCTTGTCTTTCACCTCGGTGAACTCCGCATCCACCACGTTGCCCTCGTCGCCCTTGCCGCCGGCGGCCTGCGCCGACTCCGCGCCCTTGCCGGCCGCGCCGGCCTGCGCCTGGGCCTGCGCCTGCGCGTCGGCATACATGCGCTCGCCGAGCTTCTGCGCGGCCTGCGCGAGCGCCTGGGCCTTGGCGTCGATGCGGGCCTTGTCGTCGGCCTTGAGCGCCTCCTCGGCCTCCTTGAGGGCGGTCTCGATCGCCGACTTCTCGTCCGCGCCCACCTTGTCGCCGTATTCGCCGAGCGACTTCTTCACGCTGTGGATCAGCGCGTCGAGCTGGTTGCGGGCGGTGACCAGTTCCAGCGCCTTCTTGTCCTCGGCCGCGTGCGACTCCGCGTCGCGCACCATCTTCTGGATCTCGTCCTCCGACAGCCCGGAGTTCGCCTTGATGGTGATCTTGTTTTCCTTCCCGGTCGCCTTATCCCTGGCGCTCACGTGCAGGATGCCGTTGGCGTCGATATCGAAGGTCACCTCGATCTGCGGCATGCCGCGCGGCGCGGGCGGTATGCCCTCCAGGTTGAATTGCCCCAGGCTCTTGTTCCCGGCGGCCACGTCGCGCTCGCCCTGGAGCACGTGGATGGTCACCGCGCCCTGGTTGTCGTCCGCGGTGGAGAACACCTGCTGCGCCTTGGTCGGAATCGTGGTGTTATTCTGGATGAGCTTGGTCATCACCCCGCCGAGGGTCTCGATGCCGAGCGACAGCGGCGTCACGTCCAGCAGCAACACGTCCTTCACTTCGCCCTTCAACACGCCGCCCTGTACCGCGGCGCCGATCGCGACCGCCTCGTCGGGGTTGACGTCGCGCCGCGGCTCCTTGCCGAAGAACTCGCGAACCTTTTCCTGCACCTTGGGCATGCGGGTCATGCCACCCACCAGGATCACGTCGGCCACGTCGGAGAGCTTGACGTCGGCGTCCTTGATTGCGATGCGGCAGGGCTCGATGGTGCGCTCGATCAGCTCTTCGATCAGGCTCTCGAACTTCGCCCGCGTGATCTTGATCGCCAGGTGCTTCGGTCCGCTCGCGTCCGCCGTCACGTAGGGCAGGTTGATCTCGGTCTGCTGCGTGGAGGACAGCTCGATCTTCGCCTTCTCGGCCGCGTCCTTGAGCCGCTGCAGCGCCAGCACGTCGTTGCGCAGGTCGATGCCCTGTTCCTTCTTGAATTCGTCGCACAGGTAGT
>JADLDQ010000171.1 GCA_020846575.1 Burkholderiales bacterium | reverse complement strand
CGAGGCTGGGCAGGTTGGCGCCGCTCGCGAGCGACAGCCACGGCGTGTTCGCCGGCAGTTGCACCTGCATCGGCCCGGTGGCGGCGCCGCCGGTGTTGGTCACATCGAAGGAGACCAGGGACTGGCCGCCGCGCAGCATGCCGCCCGCCAGGTAGCCCGGGTTGGCGACCAGGTTCGGTCGCAGCGGCGTGACGGTGAGCGCGAGCGTCGCGCTGGTGGTGACCCCCTCGGCGCTGCCGATGAGTATCGGCGCGTTGCCGTTCAACTGCGCCATGTCGGCCGCCGCGCTGATGGAGTACTCGATGAAGGCCGTTCCTGATCCGGGCAGCAGCGCCGGCGCGGTGAACGCCAGCGTGATGCCCGCGGGCAGACCCGCGACCGAGGCCGTGAGGTTGGTCAGCTCGATCGGCGAGAGGTTCTGGATTTCGAACTGGCCCGTGCGGGTCTCGCCGGGCAGCAGGTTGGCGACGATGCCGCCCAGCGCCTTCATGCCGAGCAGGTCGAAGGCATCCTGCGCGCTGCGGTCGGTGACGCCCGGGTGGTCGGCGCTGATGGTGTAGTGACCGGCCTCGCCCGGCAGCGGCGTGAACTCCGCGGTGAACTGGCCCAGGTCGTCGGTCAGGACGTCGATGGTGCGAACCGTACCGCCCTTCATCACCTCGATGGTGACCAGGGCGAAAGCCTTGGGAGCGCCGCTGTCCACGTCGTAGGCATGCCCGGCCATCGGGATCACGGTGCCCCCGGGCGCGCGCTCCACGTCGGTGGAGACCAGCGCGCGGTAGGAAGGATTGACCGTCAGCGGCACCGCCCGGGTGTTGTTGGATTCCGAGATCTCGGTGACGTTGCTGCCGGCGTCGCTCACGACGAACACCCACACCTGGCCGACGTGATTGCCGAGTTGGAACGAGGCCGAGCGCGAGTAGGACACGCCCGCCCCCAGCGGCGTCGTGCCGGCGCCGGCGGAGAGCAGCTGGTCGTCGCCGGACAGGATGTTGTCGCCCGACAGGAACACCGTGTCCGACCAGGAGCCGGTGGCGGCGCCGAGCCCGTCGTTCAGTACCGTGTAGGCGAAGTCCACCTCCGAGCCCGTGGTAGCCGACGCCGGCAGGGCGATGTCGCTCACCCGCAGGTCGGCGATCTGCCGGTCGGTCACCTGGATCGCCACGCTGCCGGCGTTGTAGCCGCCGGCCGAAGCGACCAGCGTCACGTTCTGCGTGCCGTCCTGGACGCCGTCGTTGACCGCGGCGACGGCGAAGCTCGCCTGGGTTTCTCCCGCCGGGATCACCACGCTCTCGGGCACGGTGGCCTCGGTGGTGTCCGTGGAACTCAGGAACACGGTGAGGTCCTCGGTCGGGGGCGTGTTGCGCGTGACCGTGCCGGTGGCGGCGTTGGGACCGGCCGATTCACCGATGACCGACTTGTCGATCGTGACCGTCAGCGTCGGGCCGTCGTCGTCGGTGATCAGCAGGTCCTTCTGGACGCGCGGACCCGGCAGGGAGATCAAGGTGAAGGCGTCGGCCACATCGGCGAAGATCGGCACCACGTGGTCGCCGTCCGCGTCGCTGTTGTCCTGGATGGTGATGCTGAAATCGACCGAGGCTGCGCCCGCCGGGATCAGGACGAAGTTGGGCACCCGCAGCCGGTTGATGTCGCCGAAAAGCGCCACCGATACCGGCGAATCGGTCACCAGGGAGCGCGTCACCGTCCCGTGCGTCGCTGCGGCGCCCGCACCCTCGGAGATGACGCTGGTGGCCAGGTCCAGGGTGAGCACCGGCACGTCGTCGTCCTGGATCTCCAGGTGCACGCCGCCGCTGGCGAAGCCGCTCGCCGAGGCGGTGACGTTCACGCCGCGGTTGCCCTCGGCGATGGTGTCGTTCACCGGCGTCGCCTCGAAGGTCGCGCTGGCCGCGCCCGCGGGGATCACCACGTTCGCGGGAAGCGTGAGCTTGTAGGGCAGGCCGTTGTCGAGCTGTACGTTCAGCTCCGCGGCCGGATCGGTGTTGCGGGTCACGGTGACCGTGAGCGGACCGAAGCTCTCGGGCAGGGTGGTGGGGCTCGCCGAGAGCGTCAGCCTGGGTGAGTCGTTGTCCAGGATGCGCAGTGCCGCGGTCCCGCCGGCGAAGCCGGTCGCGGCGGCCGTGACGCTGCCGTCGCGGTTGCCGTCGACCAGCGTGTTGTCGGTGACGCCGATGGTGAAGGATGCGCTCGACTGCCCGTCCGCAATCTCGATCGAGGACGGAAGCAGCAGATCGCCGTGCGTGCTCGACAGGTACACGGTCAGCGCGCCGGTGGCCGCGCCGTTGCGCACCACGGTGCCGGTCAGCGCGGCGTTCCCCGCCTGCTCGCCCACCGCCGGGGTGCTCAGCATGAGCTGCAGCGCGGGATCGACCACGAGGTTCGCATCGTCCAGGACGGCGTTGTCGTTCTCGAGCATTTCGAACACCGCGTTGCCCGCGTCGACCCGCACCACCACCTTGTAGGCTCCGCCGGTGAAGGCGGGCAGCACCACGTTCTCGGTCCGGTTCACGCTCGCGGCCGGCGCGATGCTGTTGCCGGCATAGTAGAAGGTGGCTAGCAGCAGGTCGCCGCCCACCGCGTCGTCGGCCGAGAGGAACACCTGCTCGGACCAGCCGCCGGCCGCAGTCGCGGAACCGGCGTTGTGCGTCGTCCAGGAAACCTGCACCGTGCTGCCCGCCGGGGCGCTCGCCGGGGCCTGGATGGCCGTCACCGTGAGGTTCGGATAGTCGGCCAGCTCGCTCGCGACCACCAGGTCGGCGCTGTTGTTGGTCTCGCCGGTACCGGCTGCGTTGTACTCGAACAAGGCGTTGCCGATGTCGGCGTAGATCTGGATCGACAGCTCGCCGGCGCCCGCACTGCCGTCGGGCAGCGTGAAGCTGTACTCGCGCGCGAGCGCAGCGCCCGGCGCGACCGGCCCCGATACCTGCACCCAGGTGTTCGCCAGGACCTGGCCACCCGCGTTGGTCACGTACACGCGGTCGTAATACGAGCCGCCCGCTGCCTTGTTGCCCGAGTTTCGATCGTCCCAGCGGATGGTGAGCAGCCCGCCCGAGACCGGCGGCTCCTGCTCAACGTGCAGCTTCTCGATCTGCAGGTCGGCGTAGTCCGCCGCGGTGGAGTCCACGAGCGCCGTGGCCGTGTTGTTGGTTTCGGCGGTGCCGCCGGCGTTGTACTCGTACTGCTGCCCGTACCAGTCGGTGCTCACCGTCACTTCGAGCTGGCCGATACCGCGCGCCCCGTGGGGCAGAGCGAAGCTCGCGCTGCGATCGAGCATTCCTCCGGCCGCGATGCCGCCCTCCAGCGCCGCGTCGTGATAGACGGTGTGCGAGAACAGCCACTCGCCGGTGTCGATGTTGCGCACCCGGACGTAGTCGTAGAAGGACGCGGTCGCGGCGGCGGCGCCCTGGTTGGCGACCTTCCAGTTCAGCGTCAGCATGTCCCCGGAATGCGGCATGGCCGGGAGTACGGCGAGGTCCTGCACCACCAGGTCCGCATAGGGCGCCACGGTGGATGTCGCCGTGGTGGATGCGCTGTTGTTGCTTTCCCCGGTGCCGCCGGCGTTGTACTCGTACTGGTTGTTGCCCCAGTCGCTGGTCACCGTCACCGAGAGTTCGCCCGCACCCGCGTCGCCGTTCGGCAGCGTGAAGCTGTAGGAGCGAGCGAGGCTGCTGCCCGCGCCGAGCGCGCCGTCGGCCGCTGCGTGATGCACGGTGTGGTTCAGGAGCGTCGCACCGGTGGTGGTGTTGACCACCAGGACGCGATCGTTCCAGGACGCCGCGGCGGACAGGGTGCCGTTGTTGTAGTCGTTCCAGGCGATCGTCATCGTGCCGCCCGAGGTCAGGCCCGCCGGGGTGACGTTCAGGCCCTGCACCACGAGATCGGCGTAGGGTGCGATGCTCGAGTCGGCCGAGGCGCTCGCGCTGTTGTTGGTCTCGCCGGTGCCTGCGGCGTTGTACTCGAAGACGGCGTTGTTCCAGTCGTTGCTGATGCCGATGGCGAGGTGGCCCACGCCGCGGTCGCCGTCGGGAAGGGTGAAACCAAAGCTGCGCGCCTGGCTGCCGCCGGCGTCCACCGCCCCCGCGGCCACCGCCTGGTACACCAGCCACTCGCCGGTGCCGGTGTTCTGCACCGTCACCAGGTTGTTGTAGGCGCCGCTCGCGAGGTTGCCGGTGTTGCGGTCGGTCCAGTCGAGCGTCACCGCGTTGCCCGACTGAAGCACGCCCGGGGTCACCATCAGGTTCTCGACCTGGAGGTCGGGATACATGGCCAGCGGGGAAGCCACGCTGGCGCTCGCGCTGTTGTTGGCCTCCGCGTCGAGTCCGACCAGGTACTCGTACACGTTGTGGTTGATGTCGGTGGTGATGGTCACCTGGATGGTGCCCACGCCGGCCGGCCCGTCGGGCAGTCGCAGGTCGCGGCTGCGCGCCGCCGCCTCGCCCACGCCGATGGCGGCGCCGTTGTAGAGCTGCCAGTCGTCCAGCAGGGTCGCCCCCGTGCTGGTGTTGACGACGCGGATGCGGTCGTAGAAGTTCGAACCGGTGACCTCGGTGCCCAGGTTCACGTCCTCCCAGGCGATGTGGATCACCTGGCCCGATTCGGGCGAGTCCGGCGTGACCGCGAGGTTCTGCACCCGCAGGTCGGGGTAGGAGGCGAGCGTCGCGCTGTGCGTGACGCTGGCGCTGTTGTTGCCCTCGCCGCTCGCGCCCCCGGTGGTGCGCTCGAACACGTGGCCGTGCGCGTCGCTGGTGACGGTGAAGCGCAGCTCGCCCACGGCGCTCGGCCCGTCGGGGAGCGCGATGGTCGCGGAACGCGGCACGCCCGCACCCGCGCCGATGGCGGCGCCGAGCGGCCGCCCGTCGTACAGGTAGTCGTAATTGCCGAGGTTCGTGCCCGTGGTGACGTTGAACACGTTCACCCGGTCGTAGAAATAGCCGTCCATCGGACCGTCACCCGCGTTGGTGTCGGTCCAGTTCACCGTCACGCTGGCGCCGGATTCCATGGCGGGCGTGGCGACGACATCCAGGCCGGTCACCACCAGGTCGGGGCGGGCGCCGAAGGAAATGGCGACGGGGCCGCTCGCGCCCACGTTGTTGCCTTCGTCGGCTTCCGCCTGCGCGTTGCCGTGATCGGCTTTCACCAGGAAGTAGTAGGTGCCGTCGACCAGCCCGTGGTTCAGCGGCAGGGTCACGTCCACGCTGGTGGCGTAGTCGGTGTGCCCGGCGAGCGGGTTGACGCCGGGGTAGCGCCAGTTGAGGGCGGTGTCGCCGCCGTCCAGCGTGGCGTCGCTCGAAAGGTAGACGTAGTCGTGCCAGTTGGCGTTCGCCGGGGCCGACAGGTTGTTGCGGCCGGTCCAGTCGATCGTGAGGGTCTCGCCCCAGTTGGCTGTGCCCGGCGCGGTGACCAGCGGCTCGATGAGGTCGACGGAGCGCACCAGCACCTGCGCCTCGTAGGCGTCGCCCGGCTCGCCGCCGGCACCGTTTTCGTCCTGGTCCATGGGATTGCCGACGCGGTCAGTCAGCGCCGGGGACAGGGTGAGGACGTAGTCACCCTCGGCGTAGCGGTTGGTGAAGTTCACCCGCAGCGTGTTGCCGGTGACGGCCACGCCGGTGATCTGCGCCAGCAGGTCCGCGCCGCCCGGGCCGGTGAAAGCGGCGATGTCCGCCGTGCTGGCGCTCGCCGGATCCAGCTCCTCGCTGAACACTAGGTCGATGTGGTTGAAGGGCGCATCGGTGCTCGCCGCCGGCGCCTGCGATACGACCCGCGGCCCGGTGTGGTCCACGTGGAACACGCCGTCGAAGGCGGTGTTCCCGGCCCCCTGCAGGTCCTGCACCACGCCGGGCGCCAGGCTGTAGTGGAACGTGCCCTCGGTGTTGGTGATGTCCAGCGTGAACCGCAGGGTGCGGCCGTCGATGAACTCCACGGCGGTCGCACTGGCGCCGTTGTCCAGAACGAGGTCCGTGGCCTCGACCGTGGGTGAGAGCAGCGCCTCGGACAAGGTGAGCGTGAGTTCCGAAGGCGGCGCGATCAGGTTCGCCCCCTGCGGGGTGCTGGTGCTCTGCACGAAGGGCGCCGGGCCCTCCGCCAGGGCGGCGCCGCCTGCCTGCAGGATGTAGTCCCCCGCCCCGGCAGCCGCGATGATGCGCACCTCATAGGTCCCGGTGGCCGGCGCCGCCAGCGCGAGGCGCGCGTTGCGGCCGTCGGCCGCGCCGTTGTCGTCGCTGTAGATCGCACCTGCCTCACCCTCGGGCCCGTACAACTCGATGCGCGGATCGAGCGTGTTGAGCGGCTCGCCCGGCCCGTCGCCGGGGGTGAAGGTGCGGATGTCCAGCGGCTGGCCCGCGACGGCCTGGAAGGTGTAGCTGTCCCCGCGGTCGATCGCGGCCCAGGCGAGCGCCTGCTCGAGCAGGCGATCGAGCGTGCCCGAAGCGAAGCCGCCGGGCGAATCGGTGTAGACGGGGCCGAGGTAGACGCTGCGGCCCGCTCCGGCGCCGCCGGCCACCACGGCCGCGTAGCCCGAGGAGGTCGCCAGCACCTGCGCGCCAAGGGCATCGACCCCGTTCGCCGGCAGTTCCGTGTAGTAGGGCACCGTGACGTCGGCGATGCCCTGCGTCAGCGCATGCGGCGTGTCGTTGATGTCGAGCACAGCGCTGTAGTTCCAGGTCCGGCTGCTGGTGTCCACCGGCATGATGGCGTTGATGTCCGCGATGGGCGTACCGGTCTCCACGCCCGCGGCGTACGCGAGCCAGCCGGTGCCGACCACGCCGCCCCCCGCCTCCACCCACTGCCGCAGCACGGACGCGATGGCCTGCAGGCCGGCGCGGCTGCTCTGATCGCCTATTACCACCACGTCATAGCTGGACAACTCGGCGAGGGTGTCGATGGCCGCGGCGCTCACCAGCGATGCGGTGAAGTTGAAATAGCTGTCGTCGTTCAACTGCGACGCGACCTGACCGGAATTCCCGCCGTCGAGGATGGCGACGCGGATCCCACCCGCATTGCTCGAGCCGTTTCCATCCGTGCCCAGGGCGCCGAGGACCTGGCCGGTGGGAGAGATGTCCTGCACCCGGCTGCCGGTCTCCAGGCCGAAGCCGGCCGAGCGGGTCACCACCACGCTGTAGGGCAGTGCCGACGCCGAGGACAGGCGCACGTAGAACGTGCCCGCCGCGCCGGCGATGAAATCGCTGATCGACTGATCCACGTTGCCGGCGTCGGCGACGCCGGTGGCGAGCAGCGCGAGCGCGGCGTCGTAGAGCCGCATCACCAGGTCACCCGCGCCCGGCGCGTCGGTACGCGTCGCGACCACACTCGCTGCCTGCCACGCCGCCAGGCTGAAGCTGTACCAGTCGTCGCCACCGGCGAGGTGACCCACCGCGGCCAGGCGATCCGCCGCGCCCGCGAGAGCGATGCTCGATGCGTCGGCGTTCTGGGCGCCGGCGCTCGCATCGTTCGACGGCCCGCCCCACTCCTCGCTCTCGAACTGGGCGTTGAGCAGGGCCTGCGCAACGTAGCTCCCCGAGCCCTCGAGGCTGCCGACGCGCACGGTGTAGGTGCCGGCGAGGCCGGCAGGCGCATCCAAGAGCAGTGCGGTATCCCCCGCCGCGCCTGCGGCGGCGCTGCCCAGCACGCTCGTGCCATCGGGCGCGATCAGCTCCAGCGTCGGCCGCAGCGACGGGTCCTCGGGCGTGACGCGGATCGAGACCTTCTGGCCGCCATCGAGGCTGACGGTGTAATCGTCGCTGTCACCGGTGCCGAACAGGTGCCCGCCGAAGGGTGGGTCGTACACCAGCGAGCCGCGCGGCGCCACCGGTTCCAGCGGCGAAAGCGGCGTGGCCGCGACCGTATCGACGCGGAAATCGACGGTGAAATCGTCGCCTCCCGCGCCGTCGGCATTGCCGTCCAGCCGGTTGCCCTGGAGGTCGCGCAGTCCCGTGGCGCCCGAAACCAGTGCGAGGCTGTAGTTGCCCTCGACGAGGTCGTTGAAGTTGGCCGTCAGCGTGCTGCTGAGCGGATCGTAGCTGAGCAGGTTGACATCGGTTGCGCCCGAGGCGAACAACACGCCGGTGGGAATGAGCGTCTTGCTGCCGCCCGGCGGCATCCAGGAAAGCCCGATGTAGGCGCCGCCGGCGTTCTCGAAGAATTCGAGCTTCAGCTCGTGGTAACCGGCGGAAAGGCTGATCGCTCCGGAGGCCTCGCTGGTGCCGTGTATGCCGTCGTTGTTCACCACCGGCACGCCGTCGATGGTCAGCCTGCTGCCGTCGTCGCTCGTGGTATAGAAGGTGTAAGTGCCCGCGGTGTCGATCCGGATCGATCCCGTCCAGCGCGCCGCGTAGTGGTCGTAGAGCCCCAGTCCGTTCATGCCGGTGCTGTCGCCCATATCCACCAGAGGGTCGATGCGGGTGTAGGTGGGCGGGGCGTCGAAATCGACCTCGCTCAGGCTGCTGAGCGAGTAGCCCAGGGAGTAGTACTCGCCCAGCAGGCCGCTCGGGGCGAAGGGCACCCTCTCGCCGGTATCGGTGTTGGTCAGCACCACGTGGTTGAAATCGATGCCCGCGCTCGCCAGTTCCTCGCTGAAGGTGGCCGTGTAGGTGAGGTCGCCCGGCGGCACGATGTCCCCGTCGTCCAAGCTGCTGCTGGCGACGGTGGGCGGGGTGGTGTCCAGGCTGAGCGTGCTGCCGGCGACGCTGAGCAGGTAGGCGCCGCCTGCGTTCTCCGAGCCCACGGCCACGGTATACCTGCCGCTCACCGGCGCCGGGATCTCGATCCGGGCGTTGCGTCCGTCCGCGGCGCCGTTCTGGTCGGCGGCGATCTCGTTTCCGTCGGGGTCGTACAGGTGCAGCACCGGGTCGAGCGCGTTCACCGGCTCGCCCGGCGCGTCCCCCGGGGTCGTGGTCTCGATCACCAGCGGGTCGCCCGCGTTGGCGAGGAAGGAGTAGGTGTCTCCCCTCGCCACGGCGCTGGCGCCATAGGAAAGGATGTTGACCCGCAGGTTGGTGGCCTGCGGCTGTGGGCCGTGATAGTTGGTGGTGGTCATGCCGCCGAACAGCACCGTTCCGGCGCCCCAGCTCAACTCGGCGAGCGCCGCGTCACCGGTGTTGTCGTTGATGAGCGGCGTGATCCCGCCGCCCGATACTGAAGCATGGGTGAAGGAACTTCCGGTGTAGGTCGCGACCACCGGCAGGGCGGGACCCTGGAAGATCGGGTGGTCCAGATCGACGATGGTCCCGGTGCCGCTGGAATCGCTGTAACGCAGCTCGACGCCGCCGAAACCGAAGCTCATGCCGTCGCCCTCGTTGGGCGCGGCGTTGAGGAACAGGCTGTTGCCCCGCGCCACCCACGCCTCCAGCGCCGGCAGGTTGGCGCTCAGGAACGCCTCGAGTTCGTCCGCCCCGTCGTCGCTCCCGTCGAGGAAGATGAAGGCGTGCGTGTCGAGGAGGTTCTCGACATCCACGGTTTCGAAGCGCAGGTCGTCCCAGCCGCCCGGGAAGGCGGCGTTCATGGCGGTCGGGTTGGTGCCCGAGCCCCACGGGTGCCCGACGGTGGAGTTGAGGTAAGCGAATCCCGCCGCGTTGCCCTGCCCCGCGGTCTCGCCCAGGACCATGAAGGTCTCGCTGATGTCCTGGACTTCGCCCGGCAGGTTCAGGTCGAAAGTCGCGCCGCGCGTCACCAGCAGGCTGTATGCGCCGGCCGCGCCGCCCACCCGCAGATAGAAGGTGGCCGGCAGCGTCGAGCGGAAGTCCTGGATGTACTGCTCGACATTGGCCGCGCCGGCTGCCCCCGAGGCGAGCAGGTTGCCGGAGGCGTCGTAGATTTCCAGCTCGACCTCGCCCGCGCCCTCGTCCCGCGACAGGGTGATGGTCGCCGGCTGGTGCGCATCGAGGTTGAACGAATACCAGTCCTCGTCGGAGACTTCCTCGGCGTTGAGCTGCACCTGCGCATCGAGGACGCCGTAGTTGTCGCCGTATTGACCCGGTTCACTCTGGGGAAAACCGAACTGCAGGCCGTCGGCGAAGCCCAGGAACAGCCGCGTCGCGCCGGCGGGCGCGTGGAAGTTCTGCAGCACCCCGCCCGAGGTGCGGCCGTTGCCGATGTAGAAGGTCTGCCCGAGCGCGGGCGTCAGATCGGTGAAGTCGGCGCCCATGCCGTCGGGCGCGTCGGTGAAGTCCAGTCGCTCGGGCGCGACGGCCGGAAGCCCGTCCGCCAGGAACACACCGGTGAGGAACATGGTCTTGCCGGGCACGTGCGGCAGGGTCTGGGGGTCCGTCGTCAGGTCGCCGCGCCCATACACGATTCCGGAAATGCCCGGGTTGGCGGGCGAGGACAAGAGGTCGGTGGTGCCGCTGAAATCGCCGCCGCCGTCGGGCGCGACGGTGAGATCGGTTCCTCCCGCCGACACCAGCCCGCTCACGTCCGGGAAGGTAAACACATTGCCCGCACCGGCGGTGAAGTCGAGCACCGCGGGCTCGAGGCCTTCGAAGGCGCCGGCAAGGCCCGCGCTGAACACGTTGGCCTGCGCATCCACGTACACCACGCGGCTGCCGGCGCCGCCCAGTTCGCCGCGCACCGCGCCCCGGCTCGCGGCGCCGGCCAGAGCGATGAAGCTGCCGTCGATGCTCTGCGCGTCCGCGCGCGTCTCTCCGAAACCGGCCTTGCGCTCCTCTTCCTGGGAGGCATTGACGAGCGCCTGCAGCCGGTAAGCGCCCACGCCGTGATCGGCGCTCGCGCGCAGGGTGTAGATCCCCGAGGCCTCTATGCGCACCGTCTGGAGAATCGCGGACCCGCCGCTCACCGGCGCCCCGGCGAAGCCCAGCACATCGGCGCCGTTGAGGTCGATCAGGCTCACCGCCGGGCGCAGGCGCGGATCGTCGCTCGCGAGCACGAGCGTGAGCACCTGTCCGGCTTCCAGCGCCAGGGTGTAGTCGTCGCTGTCGCCCTCCTGGTGGAACATCCCGGCAGGCGCGGGATCGTAGATGAGCGATCCGCCCGGCTGGACGGCCACCAGCGGTACCGGATAGGACACCGGGTGCTGGTGGTCGACCACGAAGTCGACGAAGAAGTCTCCGCCCTCCAGACCGTCGCCGGAGGGCAGCGCACCCGGCTCGCCGTCCAGCAGCAGCGTCGCGCGGTCGCGGAAGGCATCGGCGCGGCTGAACAGCGTCAAGCGGTAGGCGCCTTCGGCAAGCGCCGGGACCCCGATCGCGAGCTGTGTGCCCTCGCCGTTCCAGTCGAGCGACGCGGGTGCGAACAGCACGCCGTCCTGGTCCTCGATGCCGACGTCGGTCAGCCCCAGGGTCGAGCGGTCCATGGCCTCGCTGAACTCGACCGTCACGGTCATCGGGTCGGCGCCCACCACGTCGCCGCCGGCGACCGAGATGGACGTGACCCGCGGCGGGGTCTTGTCGATGGAGAAGGCGGCCGAGTAGGCATCCAGCGGCTTGCCGGAAAGGCTGGAGATCGCCCCGGCGGCGATCTGCACGTCGTAGATGTGCTCGATGCCGAGATTGGCATTGCCGATCCCGAATTCCAGTGTATCCCCGTCCACGAATTGGACCCACTCGGCCGGCGCGCCGTCCACCGTGAGGTCGGACGAGTCGACGCTGGTGAGCAGCGCCTGCTCCGACAGCTCGACCGTGTAGCTGCCAGGGTAGACGGGCAGAGGCACGCCGTCCCCGGGGTCGCTTTGCGTCACGCGGAACACCGCCGGAGCACCCGTGGTTCCGGTCACGCTCAGCACATAGTCGCCGTGCAGATCGCCGGCGCTCCAGACCACCACCTGGTAGCTGCCGCTCTGGTCCGCGGTAAACGTGAACAGGGCGTTGCGCCCGTCGGGTGCGCTGTCCTCGTCCGAACCCACCGGCAGGCCGTCCGGATCGAAGACCTCGATCGAGAGGTCGGGCGCGGAGTCCGGT
>JADLDQ010000454.1 GCA_020846575.1 Burkholderiales bacterium | reverse complement strand
GCTGCTCCTCGGACCTTCCGGCGCGCTCGGCCATCACCTTGGCCGTGGCCTCCGCGCCCTGGGCGGCCTGTTCGGCCAACTGGTGAACGCCGATGGCCGCCGCCAACTGCTTCTTGGCGCCGGCCAAAGCATCGTCCGCCGCCTTCTTCTGCGCCTGGGCGTCGGCCAAGTCCTTTGCGGCGGCGTTCGCCTGGGCCTGGGCCTGCTGATCGCCTTGCTGCGCACCGACCAGAGCCGCCTTGGCCGCATCGGCGGCTTTGCGCTTGGCGGCCGCGTCTGCCGCGGCCTGCTGCTTCTGCTCCTCGGTCCTGCCGAAGAGCGCCGCGATCCCCCGGCTCTTGGACTCTGATGCCTGCGCCTCCTTCTCGGTCGCATCGATGGCGCCCGTGGCCACCGCCACTTGATTCTTGGAGTTGGCCAAGGCATCGTCAGACGCCTTCTTCTCGGCCTGCGCGGAAGCCAGCTTCTTGGCCGCCGCCTCGGCCGCGGCCTGCGCCGCTTGCTGCTTCTGCTGCGCCTGGGCCAGCGTCGCCTTGGCATCGCCAGCCGCTTTCCGCTTCGCCCCATCCTCGCGGATGGCCTGCGCGAGTTCGGCGGCCGAAACGACCTTCGCGTTGGCCTCGGACGCCTGGGCAGCCTGCTCGGCCGCCTGATGGGCCGCCGTCGCGGCGGCCAGCGCCTCCGGACCCTTCTGCTGGGCCGGGGCCAACGCCGCCTTGGCCTCGTCGGCCGCCTTGCGCTTCGCGGCGGCGTCCGCCGCGGCCTGCTGCTTCTGCTCCTCGGTCCTGCCGGCGCGCTCGACCATCGCCTTGGCCGCCCCCTCCGCCCCTAGTGCCGCCTGTTCGGCAGACTGGTGAGCGGCCGTGGCCGCCGCCATCTGCTGATTGGCGCTGGCCATGGCCTCGTCGGCCGCCTTCTTCTCCGACTCGGCCCCTGCCAACTTCTTGGCGGAGGCATCCGCCGCCACCGTCGCCTCCTGAGCCTTCTTTTGGGCCTGGGCCAAAACCGCCTTGGCCTCGTCGGCCGCCTTGCGCTTCGCCAAGGCCTCGCCCGAAACCTGCGCGAGTTCGGCCACCGATATCACCCTGGCGTTCGCCGCGGATGACTGCGCCGCCTGCTCGGCCGCCTGATGGGCCGCCGTCGCGGCAGCCAGTTGATTCTTGGCGGTGGCCAAGGCCCCGTCGGCGGCCTTCTTCTGCGCCTCGGCTCCGACCAGCTTCTGCGCCGCCGCAGTGGCCTGGGCCTGGGCCTGTTGGTCGTGTTGCTGCGCCTGCGTCAAGGCCGCCCTGGCGTCGTCGGCGGCCTTGCGCTTCGCGGACGCGTCCGCCGCGGCCTGCTGTTTCTGCGCTTCCGACACCGGTTTGGCGTTCTCCGCCGCGAACTGCGCCGCCTGCTCGGCCGCCTGATGAGCGGTTGTGGCGGCGGCCACGCGCTTGTTGGCGCCCGCCAAGGCATCGTCCGCCCCATTCTTATCCTTCTCAAGCGCAGCCACTTCTTGCGTGGCAGCCTGAAGCTGGGCCTGCAACTTCTCATCCCCCTGCCGCGCTCGCGCCAGAGCCGCCTTGGCCGCGTCAGACGCCCTGCGCTTTGCCAAGGCCTCATCCCCGGCCCTCTTGGCTTCGCTCTCGAGCCGGGTGGCCGCATCCGAGGCGACCTTCGCCGCGGCCTCGGCCTCCTTGGCCACCTTCTCCGCCGCCTCGTACGCCTGCTGGAGCGGAAGCGCCGCGGCCTTCGCGTCGGCCTGCGCCTTCTCCAAGGGAGGCTTGGCGTTGGTCGCATCCGCCAGGGACTTGATCGCCGCGGCCAGCGCGGCCTCGGCCTCCTTCAACTCCTTGACTCCCCCCTCACCCGCCAGATTCGTCGCGTCAGTCGCCTGCTGCCGCTTCGCGTCCGCCGCCTTCCGCGCATCGGCATATGCCGCATCCGCTTTCTGCATCGCGGCCCGCAATGGGCCAACCGCCGCCTCCGCCTCCTTCGCGGCCTTCTC
>JADLDQ010000170.1 GCA_020846575.1 Burkholderiales bacterium | reverse complement strand
GCTCGACATCATCCTGCAGACGCGCGGCCTGGACATGCGCAAGAACGGCAACGTGGTCTGGATCGCCCCGCGCGATGAACTGGCCACCAAGGAGAAGCTCGCGCTGGAATCCAAGCAGCAGATCACCGAGCTCGAGCCGGTGCGTACCGAGAGCTTCCAGCTGAACTACGCCAAGGCGGACAGCATCGCGAAGCTGCTGTCCGACGACAAGCAGAAGATCCTGTCCAAGCGCGGCAGCGCGGTAGTGGACGCGCGCACCAACCAGGTGTTCGTACAGGACGTTTCCACTCGCCTGGAGGAGGTGCAGCGCCTCATCGCCAAGCTGGACATTCCGGTGCGCCAGGTCCTCATCGAGGCGCGCATCGTCGAAGCGAACGACACTTTCAGCAAGGCGCTCGGCGTGAAGCTGGGATACAACGACCTCACCGCGGCCACCCAGACGCCGGGCTCGCGACTCCTCGGCGGAAACAACAGCCGCGTCCTGTTCGGCGGCAACAACACCGGCATCGCCGATCGCACGGGCCAGACCGGCGTGTTTACGCCGGGCGCCACCAACTTCTCGGGTTCGCAGTTGGTCAACCTCCCGACGTCCGGCATCAGCGGCTTCGCGGCCGGTACGTTCGCGATCTCGCTGTTCAACGCGGCCGTTTCCCGGTTCATCAACCTGGAGCTGAGCGCGCTGGAAGCCGACGGGAAAGGCAAGATCGTATCGAGCCCGCGGGTGCTGACCGCGGACAACGTCGAGGCGGTCATCGAGCAGGGCACGGAACTGCCCTACCAGCAGTCCACCTCGAGCGGCGCCACCTCGATCGCCTTCCGCAAGGCGAATCTCGCCCTGAAGGTGAAGCCTCAGATCACGCCCGACGGCAACATCATCATGAGCCTGGACATCAACAAGGATGCCGTCGGCCGGCCGGTGGACAAGGGTTTCGCCATCGACACCAAGCACGTCAAGACCGAGGTGCTGGTGGAGAACGGCGGCACCGTGGTGATCGGCGGCATCTACACCCAGGAAGTGCGAAACGACGTCGCGAAGGTTCCGTTCTTCGGTGACCTTCCCGGCGTCGGGATGCTGTTCCGCAACACCCAGCGCAGCGACAACAAGACCGAACTGCTGATCTTCATCACGCCGCGGGTGACCTCGGAGCGTACGGCGCAGCGCTGAGCCCGTCCGCCCGGGTCTTGCCGGGGGCATCGCGAGCCGACGAAACCGGCGACGCGATGTCCGCTCCCTCCCTCGGGGCGTTGTGCCTGGTGCCCCGGGTCGTCCGCGGGGCCCGGAACTTCGCCAGCCGAAGCCCCTGCCCTGTTCCTCCCGGTTACGCCCCGGGGAGGTGGCCATCCTCGGCGCCGCCCGGGTAAGGCCGCGGCACTGCGCGCCCTTTTCGCGAATCGGACCGCGCGAGCACCGGATTAGAATGCGCGAATGAAATCATCACGGAACCTGTTCCTGGTGGGTCTCATGGGCGCGGGCAAGACCACGGTCGGTCGCGTCCTCGGCCGCAGGCTCGGAAAGACCTTCCATGATTCCGACAAGGAGATCGAGCAGCGCACCGGCGTGCGCGTTGCGGTGATCTTCGAGATCGAGGGCGAGGCGGGCTTTCGCAAGCGCGAGGCCGGGGCGATCGCCCGGCTCACCGCGCTGGAGGACATCGTGCTCGCGACCGGGGGCGGTGCGGTGGTCGACCCCGCGAATCGCGAGTATCTCAAGGCGCGCGGCTGCGTCATCTACCTTCACGCACGGCCGGTGGATCTCGCGCGGCGCGTGGGCCGTGACCGCTCCCGTCCGCTGCTGCAGGACACGGACCCGCGTACCAGGCTCGAGCAGCTCTACCGGGTTCGGGACCCGCTGTACCGGGAGGTGGCCGACATCGTGATCGAAACCGGCCGCCAGAGCGTGTCGGTTCTGAGCGAGGAACTGCTGTCGAGACTGGACGCAGAATGCAGACTCTCCGTGTAGCGCTGGGCGAGCGCGCCTATCCGATCCACATCGGTTCCCGCCTGATCGGCGAACCCGGCCTGATCCTCCCGCACCTGCCACACAAGCGGGTGGCGATCGTCACCAACGAGGTGGTCGCACCCCTGTACCTGGAGCGGCTGCGCGAAGCATTGCGGGGCGCCGGGGTCGAAGTGCTCGACATCGTGCTTGCGGACGGCGAAGAGCAGAAGAACTGGGCCACCCTCAACTCGGTATTCGACGCGCTGCTCGCGGCGCGCTGCGACCGGGGCACCACGCTCCTCGCGCTGGGCGGCGGCGTTGTCGGCGACCTGACGGGGTTCGCCGCCGCGACCTACCAGCGCGGCGTGCCCTACATCCAGGTGCCCACGACCCTCCTCGCGCAGGTGGATTCCTCGGTCGGCGGCAAGACCGCGATCAACCACCCCATGGGCAAGAATATGATCGGCGCGTTCTACCAGCCGCGGGCGGTGGTGTCCGACATGGATACCCTGGGGACCCTGCCCGAGCGGGAGCTGAGGGCAGGCCTGGCCGAGGTGATCAAGCACGGGCTCATCCGCGATGCCGCGTTCTTCGACTGGCTGGAGGCGAACCTCCAGCGGCTGCTCGCGAAGGACCCCGAGGCGCTCGCCCACGCGGTGCTGCGTTCCTGCCAGATAAAGTCCGGGATTGTCGCCGGCGACGAGCGCGAGGAGGGTGAGCGCATGCTGCTCAACTTCGGCCATACCTTCGGCCATGCGATCGAGACCGGCCTGGGGTACGGCGCCTGGCTGCATGGCGAGGCGGTCGCGGCCGGCATGCTGTTCGCCGCGGACCTTTCGGTGAGCGCCGGCACTCTCCCGAAGGCGGAGGCGGACCGCATCGGCGCGCTGCTCGCGCGCGCGGGGCTACCCTCCGGCGCCGGGGGTCTGACCCGGGACAGGATGCTGGAGCTGATGAGCATGGACAAGAAGGCCCGCGAGCGGCGCATCCGGTTCATCCTCCTTGACCGTATCGGCGCGGCGCGCGTCAGCAGCGCGGTACCGGCGGCTGCGGTCGGCGCTGCGCTCGCCTGCCTCGCCTGACCGAGCGCGGGGCGTGCGCAACCGCGCGCGGGCGCCGCTCGCGGTTGCTCGCGGGCGGCAGGATCGCGCCCTGAGGCCTAGGGTCGGCGCGTCGGGCGGAACGCGCAACCCGTCTACCGGAAAGCATGCCGGGAAGCGCGTCTTGATGCGATGCAATATCGCTGGTAAATTCCCCTGCCCCCCTCGGCGCCGCCCGGTCGGCCGGAAGGGACGAGCCGCACGGGCCGGCGCGCGCCTTGCCCGGCCGGCGCGCGCCTGACCCGACTCGCCTCGCGCCTTACCCGACTCGCCTCGCGAATGAACCAAAGTGGCTGAAGAATTTCCCGCACAGCGCCCCGAGCGCTTCGTCACGACCGGACTGCCCGGGCTGGACGCCATTCTCGGTGGGCTGCGGCTCGGGGACAACGTCGTCTGGCGGGTCGATAACGTCGACGACTACCGGGCCTTCATCCGGCCCTACGCGGATGCGGCCCGCGCCAACAAGCGCCGCGTCTCCTACGTGCGATTCGCCGCCCATGCGCCGGTTCTGGATGCCGACTCGGCGAGCGCCATCCATCACCTGGACGCGCTGCGCGGCTTCGACAGCTTCACCGTCGGGCTCCACAACATCCTCGGCCAGGAGGGCAGGGAGGCGTTCTACGTATTCGATTGCCTGTCGGACCTGCTCGATGCCTGGGCGACCGACAGCATGATCGCCAACTTCTTCCG
>JADLDQ010000169.1 GCA_020846575.1 Burkholderiales bacterium | reverse complement strand
CCAAGGGCACCACGATCCCCGACACTGCCATGCGAGATCTGCCCATCAACAATGATCCCCTCCTGCCTCGATGGAACTACGTGATCCGCCCAACTTGAACAAAGGGAGTTATTCTTTCGCGGCCCCTTACCCCGAGGTCGTGCTGCTGCGCCTGCGTGCCGTTGCGCTCCAGGTAGTCGAACTCGCAAGCGCGCTCGAAAAGGTCCGGGTGGTTCGCGTACACCCAGAAAGATCGCTGGACATCGCTCTGGCACGCCACCAGGCCCATAAGGGCACCGCCGTTGCTGGCGGCGGCCTGAAACAAGGCCCGTTTGCCGGCGCCGTCACCGAGCTGGACGCGCTGGCCATCGGCTTGCCGATCAGGCGATCCCGGGCGGGAATGTCAGGCCAGGCGCGGATGCCGTCCACGAGCGCTTGCGAGGTCGATGGCACGCACCCCGCCCGGGTACGACACCAGAACCAGCGCCAGCACTGATATGAGGCGGCGACTCGAGGCAGGCGCCACCCGGCAGGACTGCCCCTGCATCCGGCAAGCGCCCATCCGCGCTGCATGCACACTCCCGCGCACGGCCGTCCCCCCGTTGCACGAGCGCCCTCGCGGGATCGATGGCAAGCTGATCGACATGGGCATGAAGCGGAGCAGCAAGGATCGTTGCATGCAGGGCGCACCTCACCTTTGTATTGCGCTGAGCAGTCTGGCCCCCCACCTCCCCGCCACCGTATTGATCTAGATCGAAGGACGTTCGATTGAGTAAGTCAAGAAGGAGTCCGCCCCTATGGACCGCATCTGCGTGGTGACCACCACCACTCTGATCGTCGATTTCTTCCTCGGACCGCAGCTTCGGGCGCTGGCGGCCGCGGGCCATCGCGTGGTGCTCGCCTACAACCGGGGAGAACCCGCGCCGGACCCGGCCAGGGTCGGACCGGTCGATTGCGCGCGCTTCGATCTCAGGCGCGAGATCGCGCCGCTGCACGACGCCGCGGGACTCGTGCAGCTGCTGTTCTACTTCCTGCGCCAGCGGCCCGACGGCGTGGTCTCGGTCGCACCCAAGGCCGGGTTGCTCGCGATGATCGCGGCCAGACTGGCCGGCGTGCCCTTGCGCTGCCACATCTTCCAGGGCGAGGTGTGGGCGACGCGACGCGGCGCCATGCGCCGGCTGCTGCGGACATCCGACCGGATCACCGCCGCGCTCGCGAGCCACGTGCTGGTGGTGAGCGCCTCCGAGCGCGACTTTCTGGTCCGCGAGGGCATCGTCTCATCGGGCAAGGCCACGGTGCTCGGAAGCGGTTCGATACGCGGCGTCGATACCGCGAGGTTCGCGCCCGACCCCGCGGCGCGGGCGCAGGTTCGCATCGAAATGGCGATCCCCGCCGGACACCGCGTCATCCTGTTCCTCGGGCGCTTGAAGCGCGACAAGGGCGTGGTGGATCTCGCGCGCGCGTTCGCGCTGGTCGCACCGGCGCGCGCGGACTGGCACCTGCTGCTGGTGGGTCCCGACGAAGACGACCTGCGTACCGAGGTCGAAGCCGCGTGCGGACCGGACCTGCGCGCGCGGCTGCACATCGCGGACCTGACGCCGCACCCGCAACGGTACGTGGCGGCGGCCGAC
The DNA here is from genome assembly GCA_020846575.1 of Burkholderiales bacterium. Classification (GTDB taxonomy): domain Bacteria; phylum Pseudomonadota; class Gammaproteobacteria; order Burkholderiales; family SG8-39; genus JADLDQ01. Next base: position 13,757 of record JADLDQ010000169.1, on the reverse strand, counting down.
ATCCTGTGCCTGCCCAGCCACAGGGAAGGGTTCGGGAACACCATCCTGGAGGCGGGCGCCGCGCGGCTGCCGGTGGTCGCCTCGCGGATCTACGGCATCGAGGACGCGGCGGTGGAGGGTGAGACCGCCCTGCTGCACCGGCCCGGCGACGCGGTCGACCTCGCCGCCAGGCTTGGCGCCCTGATGGACGACCCGGCCTTGCGGGAGCGGCTGGGCGCGGCGGGACAGGTGCGCGTGCTCGAATGCTTCAAGGAAGAGGACGTGGTGGCGCGCTATGCGCGCTATTTCAGCGAGCGCCTCGCATCGGGCGGGGGCCGCGAACACGGACCGGCGACCTGAGCGCGCTGGACCGTCCCGGGCGCGAAGCCCTTCTCGCGAAGCGACACGGTACCCCAATGAGCGCGCCGCTCCCGGGAACGTTCACGAGCGCGTCGCCTCGGCGAGATCGGGCCACTCAAGGGGCTGCGCCGAGGCCACCAGGATGCGCGTGTCCGGCTGCCGGGGCGATGCGCGGAAGTAAATGTGCAGCCGTTCCCAGGGAACGATCCCCAGCGCGTGCAGGAGGCGGATGTCGCTGACGAAGGCGTGCCTCTCCCAGTTCTCCATCATCACCACCTGGCTGCGTGCGGCGCGGAACAGGTTCGACAGGGCCACGAGGTGGCCGTTGCCGGCGTGGATGTGCATGACCACCGCCTGGGTGAATGCGAGGTCCACCCTGTCCATCGCGTCCGGAAAGGGGAGCGTGGCGTCGAAGGCGCGCACGCGCGCCGCAAGGCCGGGATGGCGTGCGCGCAGCAGCTCGAGCTGCCCCTGGGACCGGTCCACGCCGTGGAGCGCCAGCGACGGGTCCAGGAGGTGCAGGTTGTGCAGGTGATCGCCTCCGCCGCAGCCCAGTTCCAGCGCCGAACGCGGCCCGAGCCGCAGGATGGTGTCGTACAGCAGCCAGTGGTTGGGATGCAGCGGCAGCGCCGCGCCGCGCCGCTCGAGCGCGCCCTCCCGCCACGCGTAGTCGCCGGGGGAAAGCGCGAGCACGAAGGCTTTCTCCATGGCGCAGAGCTCGCTGCGGTAGCCCGTCGCGTAGGTCTCCCAGTCGTAGTCGTCAGACGAGCGCGACGCGGAGCCGCCGAACGCGCGCCGCAGCCGAAGGGCAATACGCTGGCCAAGGTACTTGCGGGTGTCGGCGTCGCCGCACAGAAGGCGGCGCAGCAGGTCGAGAACGAAGGAGAGGTAGCTGCTGTTCATGGATTCGGAAGGAGCCTGATGGTGCCCGCGGGACTTCATCGGCGCGTGCGAGGCCATGCCACGGAATCGGCCGCATCGCCGCAGGCTATCATTATCGGTGCAGCAGGCGCGCGGCGCGCGCTCATTGGACTCCCTGTCGCTTCGCGCCAGGGGTTCGCGCTCGGGGCGGCCCTTCGCGCTCGCGCGCCGCGCCGCGGCTTGCGGCAGTCATCGGTCCAGGGCATGAAAATACTCTTTGTCGTCGGCCGGCACGCCTACGGCGATCCGGGGCGAGGCGAGGGATACGAATACTCGAATATCGCGCCCGCGCTCCGGGGGCTGGGCCACCAGGTGGTGCTGTTCGACTCGTTCGATCGCGCCGCCCACGCCGATTTCGCGGCGCTCAACGCGGCGCTGGTGCAGGCGGTGGAGCGCGAGCGCCCCGAGGTGGTGCTGTTCGTGTTCCAGCTCTACGAGGTGTGGACCGAGACGCTGGACCTGCTGCGCCGCGCTTCACCGGCCGCGCTGGTTGCCTGGGGACCCGACGATTCCTGGAGATACCGCCCGTTCGTGCGCCACGTCGCGCCCCACCTGGACTGCTGGGGCACCACCTCGCACGAGGTCCTCGCGCAGGCCGCGGCCGAGAGCCATGGCAACTTCGTGATGTGCCAGTGCGCGGCGGCCGAGACGCTGCTCGCCGAGCCCCTGCCGGCCCGTGAGTGCCGCCACCGGGTGAGCTTCGTCGGCGCGGCCTACGGCAATCGGCGCCGCTGGATCGAGGCGCTCGCGGCGCGCGGCATCACGGTCGAGTGTTTCGGCTACGGGTGGCCCAACGGCCCGGTGGATGCGGCCGAGCTGCCGCGCATCTTCCGTTCTTCGGTGATCAGCCTGAACTTCGGCGACTCCGGCGTGCAGTTCAAAGGGCTCCTGCCGTACCGCAGCCGCCAGATCAAGGGGCGGGTATTCGAGGTCCCCGGCGCCGGCGGGTTCCTACTGACCGAGAAGGCGCCCAACCTGGAGCGCTACTACCGTCCAGAGGAGGAGATCGCGACCTTCGCCACGGCCGAGGAGTGCGCGAAGCGCATCCGCCATTGCCTCGCCCACCCCGAAGAGCGCGACCGCATCGCTCGTGCCGGTCATGCGCGCACGCGCGCGGAACACACCTATGGGCGGCGTCTGTCCGCGCTGCTCGAAGCCGCGCTCGCGCTGCGCGAGCGCTCGCGCGCGCAGCGCGGCGACCCGATCGATATCGCCGCGGCCCGCGAGCAGATCGAGCAGCTCGCCTCGCGCCATCGCCGCACCGGCAGCCTTGCCATCCTGCGCGCCACGCTGGTGGCGCCGCTTGCCGCGATCTGGGGCGAGCGCCGGGGAGGACGCGCGGCGCGCAGGCTCGTCTACGAGCTTTCCTGGCGCCTCGCCGGCGCGCACACCTACAGCGCGTCGGGCTGGCCCGGACGGCTGTTCTACCGGGAGAGCTGAAGCCCTTGGTCCCCGAAGCCGCGCAGCAGCCCCCCGGCCAGACCGCGCCGCCGCGGGTCAGCGTCGCGCTCGCGGTGCGCGACGGCTCGGCCACTCTCCGCGCGGCGATGGCATCGCTCATCGCGCAGTCCCATACCGACTGGGAGCTGCTGCTGGTGGACGACGGCTCGAGCGACGACAGCCTGCAGGTCGCACGCAGCTTCGCAGACAGCCGATTGCGGATATTCGCCGACGGCCGGCGCCTCGGCCTTCCAGCGCGCCTCAACATGGCGATCGATGCCGCGCGCGGCGCCTACCTCGCCCGCATGGACGCCGACGACGTCGCCTACCCGGAGCGCCTGTCGCGCCAGCTCGCCTTTCTGGATTCGCATCCGGAGCTCGACCTGCTCGGGGCCGCCATGATCATCATCGCCGGCGACGGCACACCCCTCGCGCTGCACCCGGTGCACACCAGCCACGAATCGATCTGCGCCCGGCCGCGCGCTGGCTTCTACCTGCCGCATCCGACCTGGTGCGGGCGCATCGAGTGGTTCCGGCGCTGGCGCTACGACCCCGCCTATCGCAGGGCGCAGGATCAGGACCTGCTGCGCCGGGCATGGCGCGAGAGCCGCTACGCGGCGCTGGCCGAACCGCTGGTGGGCTACCGCCAGGAGCGGCTGTCGCTCGCCAAGTCCTTCGGCAGCCGTCTCGCGGTCGCGCGCTCGATCCTCGCCGACGCGCGGCGCAACGGACGCTGGGTGAACGCGGCCGGCGCGGTCGCGGCGCAGGGCGCGCGCGTGCTGGCGGACAGCCTCGCCATCGCCACGGGCCTGGAGCGGCGCATCCTCAGGCACCGCTTCCTTCCCCTTGCGCCGCACGAGGCGGCGCGCTGGACGGAGGTGTACCGGGCCGTCTCGGCGCTCGCCGCCGCGCCCTCGCCGCAGCGGAGCTGAACTCGCGAGGCAGGCGCTGCCGCCCCCGGCGATCTCGGCGCGTGCTGCGCCCCTGGCGATCTCGGCGCGTGCAGTCCGTGCGCGGAGGGACGGTTCGGAAAGGCGCACGGCGGCGCCCGCATGGCGCCGTGCGCTTGCTGCATACCGTTCGTATCCGTCGTGCAGCTGTCAGGCGATGATCGGCTGCAGGTCAGGCCGCGCCCAGCCCCGATGCCCATCCCGGGCTTTCAGATCCCTCGGATTGCAGATCACGGAAGGCCCGAATCACCTCGCCCGCATCCAGATCCTCGAGCCTGCGGCTCTGCGGCCGCACCACCCGGTGCGGCACGCCCCAGGGATGCCAGCGCCGGGGGTTCGAGTCCCCGAACAGCGCCACCACGGGCTTACCCAGGCCCGCGGCGATGTGCATCGCGCCCCCGTCCGGACAGACCGCCGCCTCACAGGCACCGAGCGCGCCCATGAGCTGCGCCAGGCGCTCGGTGCGTAACGCGGCGAGCGGCGCGCGGCCGCCGACCCGTTCCATCACCTCGGCCGCCTTCTCGTCGTCGCCCGGGTGGCGCGGGTTGGCCGAGGCACCCGGCGCCCACAGCAGCAGGCAGCGCGCGCCCAGCTGCGCGTGCAGCCGCAGGATCAGTTCCGCGAAGCGCGCCGCAGGCCAGCGCTGCGCGGGGCGGCGCGCACTGATGTGCACCGCGACCCGCATGCCCCCGCCGCTGCCGTACGCCTCTTGCGCTGCCCGCACCCATTGCCTCGGCGCCGCGAGCCCGATCGGCGGGATCGGTCCCTCGATGCCGAACAGCCGTGCGAGCGCGAACACCCGCTCGACCTCGTGGTGCGCCTCGACCGAGCCCGCCGGCAGCGCGAGCGCGAGAGCGCGCGCGGCCCGGCTGCCGTCGGAGAATCCGGCGATCGAGCGCGCGCCCAGCCAGCGCGCCAGGCGCAGGTTGCGCGCCGAGAAATCCGGGTTGGCGAGCACCACGCAGTCCAGGCGCATGCGCCGCAGCCGCGCGAGCGAGCGAAGCTTCGCCGCGACCGCTCCGAGCGCGCTCTCGCCCGCTTCGAGGTGCTTCAACTTGGTGTAGGCGAACACCGCGTCCAGCCCCTCGAAGCCGGCGAGCACCGGCGCGTTGTAGCTGTTCACCCAGGCGCCGATCCAGGCTTCGGGGAAGCGCCGGCGCAGGGCGGCGGCGAGCGGCAGAGTGCAGACGAGGTCGCCGATGTTGTCGCGGCGCACCACGAGCAGCCGCCTCACCGCATCGCTCCGGCGGCCGCGGGGTGCGATCTGGCACAATGCGCCCCGATGCGTTCCTCCCGCCGCCCCCGTGGCCGCATGACTTGATGTCCTCTTTCCGCAAGCAGCCCTACGGCGGAACACTCTACCTGCGACTGCTCAAGTACGTGCGCCCCTACGCCGGGGCGTTCGGCGCGGCCATCGCGGCGATGGTGGCCACCGCCGCCACCGAACCGCTGCTGCCGGCGTTGATGAAGCCGCTCCTGGACAGCAACTTCGGCCGCACGGGCGAGCACACCTACCTGATCCCCCTTGCCATCATCGGTATTTTCGTCGCGCGCGGCGGCATCGGCTTCGTCTCGGACTACGCGCTCGCCTGGGTGGCCAACCGGGTGGTGCTGGACCTGCGCGTGGCCGTGTTCGCGCGGCTGGTGCGCCTGCCGACCCGTTACTACGACGACCAGTCCTCGGGCGCGCTGATGTCGAAGATCGCCTACGACGTGACCGGCGTCACCGGCGCGGCCACCAGCGTGCTGACCACGCTGGTGCGCGATTCCATCGCGGTGCTGGGGTTGATCGGCTGGATGCTGTGGCTCAACTGGCAATTGACTCTGATCGTGCTGGCGATGCTACCACTCATCGCACTGGCGGTTCGCCAGTTCAGCGGCCGGTTGCGCCGCACCAGCCGCGCGAGCCTGCAGGCGATGGGCGAGATCACGCACGTGCTCGAGGAGAGCATCGAGGCGCACAAGGTGGTGAAGGTGTTCGGCGGCCAGCCCTACGAGCAGCGCCGCTTCCTCGAGGCGAACGCCTTCCAGCGCGCGCAGAACATGAAGCAGACGGTGGCCGCGGCGGCGCTGGGGCCGATCGTGCAGATACTGGCGGCGGTGGCCCTGGCCGTCATCCTGTCGGCGGCCCTGTACCAGTCGGCCACCAGCCAGACCACGGTGGGCGGCTTCGTCTCGCTCATCACCGCCATGCTGATGCTGCTCGCGCCGATGAAACGCCTGACCGACATCAACTCGCCGCTGCAACGCGGCCTGGCGGCGGCCGAAAGCGTGTTCCAGATGATCGACCAGCCGGTGGAGGACGACCGCGGAACGCTGGAACTCGGACGCGCCCGCGGCGAGATCGCCTTCGACCAGGTGCGCTTCACCTATCCCGGCGGACACCGCCCGGCGCTGGACGGGATCGACCTCGTCGTGAGCCCCGGGCAGACCGTGGCGCTGGTGGGCGCCTCCGGCAGCGGCAAGACCACGCTCGCCAACCTGGTTCCGCGCTTCTACCACCCGGGCGGCGGCCGCATCACCATCGACGGGCTGGACATCGAGAGCATCGGGCTCGCCAGCCTGCGCGGGAACATCGCGCTCGTCTCGCAGGACGTGGTGCTGTTCAACGACACCGTCGCCGCCAACATCGCCTACGGCGGCTCGAACGGCGCATCGCGCGCGCGCATCGAGGCCGCGGCACGCGCGGCGCACGCGCTGGATTTCATCCTCGCCCTGCCCCAGGGCTTCGACACCCTGATCGGCGAGAACGGCGTCAAGCTCTCCGGCGGCCAGCGCCAGCGCCTGGCCATCGCGCGGGCGATCCTGAAAGATGCACCCATCCTCGTCCTCGACGAGGCGACCTCGGCGCTGGACACCGAGTCGGAGCGCCAGGTGCAGGCAGCGCTCGAAGGCCTGATGCGCGAGCGCACCACCCTGGTGATCGCGCATCGCCTGTCCACCATCGAGAAGGCGCACAGGATCGTGGTGCTCTCACACGGCCGCATCGTCGAGTCCGGGCGCCACGAGGAACTGCTCGCACGCGGCGGCACCTACGCGCGGCTGCACCAGCTCCAGGAGACCGAGGCGCTGTCCGCCGCGGGCGAATGAGAATCCTGCACAGCGAGAGTTCCACCGGCTGGGGCGGCCAGGAAAACCGCACACTGCACGAGGCGGCGCAGTTGCGCAGGCTCGGCGTGGAGGTGTATTTCGGCTGCCGGCGCGGCGCGCGGCTCGCCCGGGAAGCGCGGGCGCTGGGCTTCGCGGCGCAGGAGCTGCCGATGGCAAGCGGCCTGGACCCGCGCGGGATACTCGGACTCGCGGCCTGCATGCGGCGCCATCGCATCGACCTCGTGAACAGCCACAGCGGGCGCGACACTCTGCTCGCGGGCATCGCGGTGCGGCTGCTGCCCTCGCGGCCGCTCCTGGTGCGCACCCGGCACCTCGCCCTGCCGATCACCTCGAAGGCGACCTACAGCCTGCTCCCCGACCACGTGGTGTGCGTGAGCGAGGCGGTGCGCACGTATCTTGCGAGCGCCGGCATCGCGCCGCGCAGGCTCTCCGCGGTGCCCACCGGCGTCGACATCGCGCGCTTCGACCCGGAGAAATACGCGCCGGACCTGCGCGGAGAGCTGGACCTGCCCGGCGATGTGCCGCTCGTGGGAACGGTCGCCATCCTGCGCATGAAAAAGGGCCACCAGGATCTGATCGCGGCGATACCGCGGGTGCTCGAGGCACTGCCGCGGGCGCATTTCGTCTTCGCCGGTGACGGCCCTCAGCGTGCCAACATCGAGCGCGCGCTGCGCGAAGCGGGCCTCGGGGCGCGGGTGAGCCTGCTCGGCCTGCGCGGCGACGTGCCGCGGGTGCTGCGCGGCATCGACCTGTTCGTGCTGCCGACCCACGAGGAGGCGCTGGGTACCTCGTTCCTGGAGGCACAGGCGATGGGCGTGCCGGTGATCGGCACCCGCGTGGGCGGCGTTCCCGAGGCGCTGCGCGAGGGCGAGACGGGGCTGCTGGTGCCGGCGCGTGACCCCGCGGCGCTCGCCGCCGCCATCGTCACGCTGGCCGGCGACCGCGAGCGGCTGCGCCGCATGGGCGAAGCGGCGCGGCGCTTCGTGCGCGCCGAGTACAGCGGCGAGCGCATGGGCGAGCGCATGCTTGCGCTGTACCGCCGATTGCTGGAGGACCGGCGCCGATGACGGCGAGCGCGCTCCCGGTGCTCATGTACCACCACGTGACCGAGAAGCCGGGCCTGGTGACGGTGCACCCGCGCACCTTTCGCGAGCAGATGGCCCATCTCGCCGGTGCCGGCTGGAAGACAGCGGGCTGCCGCGACCTGGAAGCGTTTCTCGCCGGCGCGGAACTGCCCGACAAGAGCGTGCTCCTCACCTTCGACGACGGCTACCTCGACAACTACGTGTACGCGCACCCGGTGCTCCTGGAGTTCGGGCTGCACGCGGCGATCTTCCTCGTGACCGGCTGGATCGGGGACGGCCCCGCGCGGCGGCACGCCGGCATGGGCGGCGACGTGCCCGAGTGCCCGGATCACCGCGAAGCGATGGCGGCGATCGGCGCGGGGCGCGCCGACCGCGTCATGCTGCGCTGGTCCGAAGTCGAGGCGATGCGCTCGGCCGGCAGCTTCGAGTTTCACTCGCACACCCACGGCCACCGGCGCTGGGACCGGGACTTCGCCGACTCGGCGGCGCGCCGGCGCGCCCTCGCCGAGGACCTCGGGCGCTCGCGCGCGGCGCTCGCGGCGCGCCTCGCGTCGAGCGCGCACCTGTGCTGGCCCTACGGCTACCGCGAGGCAGGCTACGCCGAGGTCGCGCGCGAAGCGGGCTTCCGCTTCCTCTACACCGTGGAGCGCGGCGCGAACACGCGCGACACGCCGCCCGAAGCGATCCGCCGCGTGGTCGTCAAGGACCGCGCCGGCGCGTGGTTCGCCTCGCGCCTCACCCTGTACGGCCACGAGCGCCTCGCGCGCCTGTACCTCGCCCTGCGGGGCCGCCGGTGAAGCTGCGCATGCGCGAGCGGCTGCTCCATGGCGCGCTGCGCGCCGCGAAGTCGCTCGACGCGCGCCGCCCCGATCCCGCGGAACTGGGCACTGCGGCCATCGCGCGCATCCTGGCGGTCTCCTCGACCGCGCTCGGCGATACGCTCCTCTCGACCCCGGCGCTGCGCAGCCTGCGCGAGGGCTACCCGGGGGCGCGCATCTCGTTTCTGGTCCATTCGGATCTCGCTGCGATGTTCCGCGCACACCCGCGCATCGACGAGCTGATCCCCTACCACGGCGGCTGGCGCCGCTTCCTGCGCCTCGCCCTGGCGCTGCGCGCCAGGCGCTTCGATCTCGCCTGCATCCTGCACGGTAACGAGCCGCAGGCCACGCCGCTCGCCTACCTGTCGGGAGCGCGCTTTCTGTTCAAGCTGCCCAACACCAGCCGCTCGCGCTTCCTCCTCGCCAACGCGCAGCCGGTGCGCGACGGCAGCGAGTTCGCGCACGGCGTCGACGAGCGCCTGGAAACAGCGCGCCTCGCTGGCGGCACGCGCACGGACCGGCGCATGGAACTTCCCGTCGGGGAAGACTCGCGCCGCGCGCTGGCGGCGATGCTGCGCGCGCGGGGGATCGCCGCCGGGCGGCCGCTCGTCGCGCTGCAGGCCGGCGCCTCGACCCGCAGCCGGCGCTGGGCGCCCTCGCGCCACGCGGAACTGGGCCGGCGCCTGCTCGCCGCGCGCGAACGCCTGCACCTGGTCCTCACCGGCTCCAGCAGCGAACGCGCTCTCGCCGCGGACATCGCCGCCGCGATCGGCTCACCTCGCGTGTGGAACGCCGCCGGCGAAGTGCCGATCGAGCACCTGCCGGCGCTCCTGGAGCGCTGCGACGCCCTGGTGAGCGGGGACACCGGTCCGATGCACCTGGCGCTCGCCGTGGGCACGCCGGTGGTGGCCCTGTTCGCGGTGTCGGACGCACGCCGCTCGGGCCCGGCCTGCGACCTCGAACGCCATCGCGTCATCCAGAAGTGGCGCACCTGCGATCCCTGCCTGTCCAAGCGCTGCCCCTACAACGAACCGGTGTGCATGAAGAACATCGCGGTGGACGAGGTGCTCGCGGCGGCGAACGCGGTCCTCGACGAGGCCCGCGGCACAGCCCTCAGTGCAGTCCTCGATCGAGGCGCAACGGGACGCTCCGGATGAGTCCGCGCAGGGTCCTGCTCCTGGACACCGGCAAGGAATGGGGCGGCGGCACCAACAGCATGCTGGCGCTGCTGTCGCGCATCGACCGCGGCCGCTTCGCGGTGAGCGCGCTCTTCTACCGCGACTACGCCCGGGGGCAGGGGCCCGCGCTCGGCGCGGTGCTCGCCGCCATCGGCGTCCCCTTGCGCGTGCTGCCGCCCGCGCCGCCGCCGTGGTGGGAGAAGCCGCTGAAGGAACTCGCGCGCGTGGCTTTCTCCTGGAACCGCGGCCGCATGCTGCGCATGCTGTTCGCGATCGAGCGCCGCACGCGCATCGAACCCGCGGCGCGCACCCTCGCAGCCCTTGTCCGCGAGGGGCGCTTCGAGCTGCTGTACCTGAACAACCAGCCGGGCTCCAACGTCGAGGGTTACCTCGCGGCGGCGGCGGCCGGCATCCCGGCGGTGCAGCACTGCCGCAGCACGCCCGCGCTCATCCCCGAGGTCGCGCGCATCGCCAACGCGCACGCGGCGAAGATGGTGTGCGTCTCCGAGGGCGTGCGGGCCGAACTCCTGCGCCAGGGCGTCGACGCAGGCCGCTGCACGACGGTCTACAACGGCATCGACTGCGCCCAGGCGCTCCCGGACCGCGCGAGCGCGCGCGCCGGGCTCGACCTACCCGCCGATGCGCTCGTGCTCGGCAGCGTCGGGCGCCTGAGCACCGGCAAGCGCGTGGCCGACCTGATCGAGGCGCTGGCGGTCCTGGCACGAGAGCGTCCGGATCGGGACTATCGCCTGCTGGTGGCGGGTGAAGGGCCGGAGCGCGAACGCCTCGCGAGGCTCGCCGCGCGGCTCGCGCTCTCGCAGCGGGTGCGCCTTGTGGGCTTCGATCCTGAGCCGCTGCGGCTGATGGCGGCGATGGACATCTTCGCGCTGCCCTCGGCGAGCGAAGGCATGCCGCGCGTGGTGCTGGAGGCGATGCTTTCGGGCCGGCCGGTGGTCGCCTCGGACATCCCGGCATCCAGAGAACTCGTGGTCGCGGAGCAGACCGGGATTCTCTATCCCTGCGGAGACGTCCCCGCCCTGGCCGCGGCGCTCGCGCGCCTCGCGGCCGATGCCGCGCTGCGGCGGCGCATGGGCGAGGCGGCGCGCGAGCGCCTGCGCGCGAACTTCTCTCTCGAGCGCTATGTCGCGGGTGTGGAGTCGATCCTGGAAGCGGCGCTCGCGTGATCCACTTTCTCCTCACGCTGCTTTTTTCGCCCCTGCTGCGCCTTGCGCTGCGCTCGCCGGGCAAGGGGCGGCGCCGGGTGCTCCTCATTCAGACCGCCAAGATCGGCGACCTCGTCGCCAGCCTGCCGCTGATCGCTTCGCTGCGCGCGAGCCTGCCCGGCTGCCACCTCACGGTGATGGCGAGCCCGGCCGCCGCGCCGCTGCTGGCGCACGACCCGGCGGTGGACGAGGTCTGGCCGCTGCCGGCCGGGGCGTGGAAGGGCTGGAAAGGCAAGTGGCGCCTCGCCGCGCGCCTGCGGCGCGGGCGCTTCGACGACTGCATCTGCCTCTCGCCCAATCTGGCCTTCCTGCTCCTGCCCTACTGGGCCGGGATTCCGCGGCGCGGGGCGATCCTGCCCGACTTCGAGAGCCGCACCAGCGAGCGCTGCGCGCGCTTTCTCACCCACGCCGAACGCCACCGCGCGGGACGGCTGGTGCTGGAAACCGGGCTCGAGCTGCTCGCCCGCATGGGCTGCGACAGGCTCATCCGGCGCAGCCGGGCGCACGCCGCCCCGGGCGCCACCGAACGGGTGGAGGCCTTCCTCGGCGCACGCCGCGCACCGCGCATCGGCATCGGCGTCTCCAGCGGCAACAAGCTCAAGGCGCTCTCGGCCGGGCAGCTCGCGCGCACCTGCGCCCTGCTGCTGGAGGCGCTGCCCCACGACCTGGTGCTGATCGGGGGCAGCGAGGACCGGCACGTCGCGCGCGAAGTGCGCGCGCTCTGCGGCGAGTCCGGGCGGCTGATCGACGCCACCGGTGCGTTCGAACTGGACGTGCTGCCCGCGCTGATGCCGGCGCTCGAGGCCTATCTGGGCGTCGATTCGGGCATCACCTACCTCGCCGACAGTCTGGAGGTTCCGACGGTCGACCTGATGGGTCCGGCCGACGCCGGGGACCAGCGGCCGCTGGGAGCGCGCGTCATCGTGCTGCGCTCGGAGCTGCCCTGCGCGCCTTGCTCCCACGCCTTCCGCGCGCCCTACGACTGCGCGCGCGGCGACCGCGCCTGCATCACGCGCGTCGAGGCGGCGACGCTGGCGCGAGCGGTGACCGAGGTCCTGGCCGCACGGCGGGGCGGCACGTGAACTCCGCAGGTGCGCTGAAACCATCGAGCGCCAGCGCGGACCTGCGTCGCAGGCTGCACGCGCAGATCAGCTTCGAGCGGCTGTCGCGCTGCCCGGTGTGCGAGAGCGAGCGCTGGTCGCTCGCGTTCTCCAAGGAGGACGAGTTCCTCGGCATGCGCTTCGACATCCAGCGCTGCGCGTCCTGCACCGCGCTCTTCGTCAACCCGCGCATCGCGCGCAGGCACCTGGAGGCGCTGTACGGCGATTCCTACTTCCAGGGCGAGAGCTGGGACAGCGACACCGACTACCTCTCCAACTACGAGCGGCCGGCGCGGCTGGCGGCGCTGGCGGCGATGTACGTTCGCTATTACCGGCAGATGCGCGAGCGCATCGGGCTTACCGCGCCGCGCATCCTGGATGCGGGCGCCGGCCTGGGCCTGTTCGCGCAGGCGGTGAAGGAGCGCCACCCCGAGGCCGACATCGTGTCGCTCGACCCCGCGGCGTTCGCGGTGGAGCACATGCGCTCGCTCGGCCTGGAGGCGGTCCGGGCCGAGCTGGAGGACTACCGCTCGGAGCGCCCCTTCGACGGCGTGTTCATGCGCGAAGTGCTGGAGCACCTGTACGAGCCGCGCGTGGCGCTGCGCCGGATCGTGAGCCAGATGAAACCGGGCGGACTTCTCTTCTACACCACCGGGAACACCGACGCGGTGAAGGACCTCGCCTCCTGGGGATACGTGCGCCCGATCGGGCACATCGTCTACTACAACTACCGCTCCGCCGAGCGGCTGCTGCGGGACTGCGGATTGAAGCCGTATCCCCGGGAGCTGCTGCGGGTGGGGCGCTGGCAGAAGATGCGCGGCGCGGTCAAGTGGATTTCCACCCGCCTGCGCCGGCGGCGCAGGCAACTGCCGCTGGGCATACGGATCCCGCCGGCGGCCTGATTGCGCCGGCACGCGCTCAGCGGCAGCGGCACGCGCTCATTCGCCGGCTGCGCCGGCGTCCCCCGGGGTGCGGGCCACGGGCGCCCGCGGCAGAACCAGCATCAGCACGGTCCCGGCGAGGAAGAAGAACATCTGCAGCATGTGATCGCGGTTCACGCTGTCCACCAGCATGCGCCCCGCGTAGCCGAGCACGAGCAGGAGCAGCAGCATCCCGGCGACGCAGCCGCGGCGCCGCAGGGCGATCCAGCCCGCCCTGGCGCTCGCGAACAGGAAACCGAACCACAGCACCACGGCCGGAACGCCGCCGCCCAGCGCAAGGTCCAGAATGCCGCTGTGGGTGTGGCCCAGGCGCACCTGCGCGCGCGCCTGCAGCGCGTGGCGCAAGGCGTTGCGCCCGTAGCCGACGCCGAGCGGCGCGCGGGCAAGCTCGCGCAGGCCCGCGTGCAGGAAGGCGATGCGGGTATAGGGCGAGTGCTCCACGGCGCGCCCGTCGGGCAGCCGCGGCAGAGGGATGTTGTCCGAGTCGCGCCAGGCGGCGTGGGCATCGATGTCCCACGCGAGCCGCGCCGTCTGGGCGAGCGTGCGCCAGCGCGCGGCGTCGGTCAGGGCGAGGCTCGCGAGACCCGCGAGCACGAGCGCTCCCGCCAGCGCCAGGGAGCGCAGGCGCCCGAGGCGCTCGCGCCGCTCGTG
>JADLDQ010000168.1 GCA_020846575.1 Burkholderiales bacterium | reverse complement strand
GGGGGGATTCCCGCCAGGCGGCCCGGCGGGCCTAGCGCAGCACGTGCTTGAGTATGAGGACGGCGAGCCAGACCATGAAGGGCAGCGCGACCACGGCGACGATCACCGTCCCGGTCATCTTCATTCGCGCCTTGCGAAGCTGGGTGTTGCGGCGCTCGGCTTCGATGATCAAGGCGAGGCGCGCGTAAGACTCCGCAGACCCGGGCGCCTGCGCGGTTCCCGCCTGGTGCGGCGTCCCGGGCAGCGCGATCGATGCCGCTGCCATGCCAGGCGGCAAGGCGAGCGCCACGCCGCCGTTCGCGCCTGCGGCCGCCGCCGCGCCTGGCCGCGCGGCGAGTTCGCCGGCATGGCGCCGCGCCGCGGCGATCAACGCCTTTTCTTTCTCCGAGATGATCTGGGTTGCCATGATCGTTGCGCCGGCATGCGCACGCCCGCGAAGCAGGATATGAGCGCGTCATTGTGGCATACCGGGCGGTCGCTCGCCTGCGGGTTCCGCGGCAAATGTCACGATTGCGGCCGTTCGTTTTGCGCATGAGGGCGAGGTGGCGCTGCTTGAAGAACGGCTCCCGGGTGGATGGGAACAGGGGGCGCCGCCCCTCGTATTTCCCCCACCGCTGAGGGTGCGCCGCGAGGGGCCATGGCCTACATCAGGACGATATCGAACTGCTCCTGGGTGTAGACGGTCTCGACCTGCAGCGACACCGGCCTGCCGGTAAAGTCGATGAGCATGGCGAGCGACTGGGACTCCTCCTCCAGGAACAGGTCGATCACCGACTGGGAGGCGAGGATGCGGAACTCCCCGGAGCCGAACTGGCGCGCCTCGCGCAGGATCTCCCGAAGGATCTCGTAGCACACGGTGCGCGCGGTCTTGACCACGCCGCGCCCTTTGCAGGTGGGACAGGGCTCGCACAGCACCCGTTCCAGCGACTCCCGGGTGCGCTTGCGCGTCATCTCCACCAGTCCCAGCGCGGTGAAACCGTTGACCGTCATGCGGGTGCGGTCGCGCGCGAGGGCCTTGTTGAATTCGACGAGCACGGCGGCGCGGTGCTCCGGGTTCTCCATGTCGATGAAGTCGATGACGATGATGCCGCCGAGGTTGCGCAGGCGCAGCTGGCGCGCAATGGCCTGCGCGGCCTCGAGATTCGTCTTGAACACGGTGTCGTCGAAGCTGCGCAGCCCGACGAAGCCGCCGGTGTTGACGTCCACCGTGGTGAGGGCCTCGGTCTGGTCGAAGATGAGGTAGCCGCCGGACTTCAGCTCCACCCGGCGAGCGAGCGCCCGCTCGATCTCCTCCTCCACGTTGTGCAGGTCGAACAGCGGCCTGTCTCCCTGGTAATGCTCCAGTTTCGGCAGCACCTTGGGTGTGTACTGCGCCGCGAATTCCTGGAGGCGCGCGTAGTTCTCGCGCGAATCGATCAGGACACGCTCGGTTTGCTCGCGCGCGAAGTCGCGCAGCGCCCGCTGCCCCAGGGACAGGTCCTGGTAGAGCGGCGCCGGGGCGCCGGCGGCCAGCGCACGCTCGCGGATGTCGTTCCAGAGCCTGCGCAGGTATTCGATGTCGGTGAGGAACTCCCCGTCATCGGCACTCTCTGCGACGGTGCGCACGATGTAGCCGCCGGTCTCCTCGGGCGGCAGCAGGTGCGCGAGTTTCTCGCGCAGCAGCTGGCGCTCGGCCTCGTTCTCGATACGCTGGGAGATGCCGATGTGGGGGTCGTCGGGCAGGTACACCAGCAGCCGGCCGGCGAGCGAGATCTGGGTCGACAGGCGCGCGCCCATGGTGCCGATGGGCTCCTTCACCACCTGCACCAGCAGCGACTGGCCCTCGGCGAGAATCTTCTCGATGGGCCGGCCGTTGCTCTTGCCGTGGCGCTCCTCCCATATGTCGGCCACGTGCAGGAAGGCGGCGCGGTCCATGCCGATGTCGACGAAGGCCGACTGCATGCCGGGCAGCACGCGCGCCACGCGCCCCGCGTAGATGTTGCCGACCATGCCGCGGCTGTGGCCGCGCTCGATGTGCAGTTCCTGCGCGACCCCGGACTGCATGACCGCGACCCGGGTCTCCTGCGGCGTGCAGTTGATCAGTATCAGCTCGGTCATGGGGCCAGTTTAGAGTGCCTGAGATCGGGAGGGGACGCGGCTGTGGCGGCCTGTACGCTGCCCCGCAGCGGCGCGCGCCATCGCGGCAGCCGGCGCGCGCGAGCGGCTGATATATTGCCTGAATGCATCCTCGAGCCGATACGGTGCGCGCGGCTGCGTGCGGCCTTGCGCTCGCCCTCGCCTGCGACGCGGCCCTCGGCCAGGCGCCGCGCCCGGCGGCGCCCGCGGGCACGCCGGTTCTTTCCACCACCGCGGAGCGCGTCTACGCCGCGGCGCGGCCGCGCCTGCTGCAGATCCGCACCCTGCTGCAGACCGCCGGCCGCCAGTCCTCGATCGGCTCGGGGTTCCTGGTGAGCGCGGACGGCCTGGCCGTCACCAATTACCACGTGGTCTCGCAATACGTGCTCGAACCGGGCACCTACCGTCTGGAGTACGCGGCGCCCGACGGCGCGCGCGGCGCCCTGAAGGTGCTGGCCATCGACGTCGCCAACGACCTGGCGGCGGTCAGGCTGGAGGGGACGCGACTGGCCCACTTCGACTTCGACGGCGCCGCGCTGAAGGGGGCGCTGCCCAAGGGAGAGCGGCTGTACGCGATGGGCAATCCCCTGGACCTCGGATTCACCATCGTGGAAGGCACCTATAACGGACTGGTCGAGCGCAGCTACAACGAGCGGGTGCACCTCTCGGGCGCACTCAACCCGGGCATGAGCGGCGGACCCACGGTCACCGCCGAGGGGCGCGTGGCCGGCGTCAACGTGGCCAAGCGCCTGGGGGGCGAACTGGTGAGCTTCCTGGTTCCGGCGCGCTTCGCCGCAGCGCTCGTGGCGCGCGCCGCCGCCGCGGCGGACTTCTCGCCCGAAGGCGCGCGCGCCGAGATCGAGCGCCAGTTGAGCGCGTGGCAGGACCGCTTCTACCGGGAGATCCTCGATCGCGGTTTCCGCGATTCGGTTTTCGGGCCCTACCGCGCACCCGAAAGCGCGGCGCCGTGGTTCACCTGCTGGGCGCGCACCAACGCCGACGAGATCCCCAGGCCGCGAGCGACCCTCAATACCACCCAGTGCACCACCGATACCGGGATCTTCGTCGCCGGCGACCTGCAGACCGGCGGCGTGGGAATCGCGCACTCCTATGCCAGGAGCGCCGGCCTGAACGCGTTCCAGTTCGCGGCCTTCGTGTCGGCACAGTACCGCGTGCCGCAGGGCGCGCGCGGCAATCGCAAGCGCTTCACCCGGGAGTTCTGCCACGAGAACTTCTATGCGGGCGCCGGCGCCGCTGTCGCGCCGCCCCTGCGCGCGGTGTGGTGCGCGCGCGCCTACCGGGATTTCGCGAACCTCTACGACGTGTCGCTGGTCGCGCTCACCCAGGACCGGGACGACGAGGCGCTGATCTCGCGCCTGAGCCTGCAGACCATCTCCTACTCCAATGCGCTGGAGCTGACCCGGCGCTTCCTGGGGGCGTTGCGATGGGCGAAGTGATCTGGGTGGAGGTGCTGTCCCGGCACCGCGACGTGCTGGAGCGCCGCCGCTGCGAGGGTCCGCAAGTGCGCATCGGGCGGTCCTACGCGAACGACGTGGTAATCGACGATCCCTTCGTCGCGGCAGCGCACCTGCGTGTGTTCCGGGACGAATCGGGCTCGCTGGTCGCGCAGGATCTGGGGAGCGCCAACGGGCTGTTCGCCGGGCATGGCGGCACGCGTGCCGAACGCCTGGTGCTGGACGGCGAACAGCCGATCCGAATCGGCCGGACTTACCTGCGCATCCGCGCCGCAGGCCACGCGGTGCCGGCCGAGCGGGCGCTCCCGGTGCGCGTGTACGGCGGCAGGATGGTCGTCGCGCTCGCCGCCTCTATTGTCGCGATCGAGACCGCCAGTCAGTGGCTCGGCGATACGCGAGAGTTCCAGGCGACGCGCTTCGTGCTGCCGCTGCTTGCCCTGGTGCTGCTGGCGCTCGCCTGGACCGGTATGTGGAGCATCCTGTCGCGGGTATTCACCGGCCAGGCCCGCTTCGACAGGCACCTGCTGGTGGCGCTTGCCGGGCTCGCCGCACTGTCGGTGCTGACCGACCTCGCCGGCTTCGGGGCCTTCGCGTTTTCGCTGCCGGCGCTCGCCATCTACGAGTACGCGGTGATCTGGATCTGCGTCGCCGCCGCCTGTTACTTCCACTTGCGCGAGATGGGCCGCTCGCGCCTCCCGGTCAAGGCGCTGGCGGTGGGGGCGCTGGCCGTTGTTTCCATCGCCGCGCAGACCCTGGTGCGCTCCGAGGGAGGCGCCAGCAGCGGGCGCCAGGAGTACCTGCGCGACCTCAAGCCGCCCTTCCTGCGCCTCGTACCTGCGCAGCGGGAAGCCGCTTTTTTCGGCCGTGTCGAAGACCTGAAGGCGAAGCTCGACGAGGCGCGCGCCGCCGCCGTTCCCGCGGACGCGGGATCTTCGGGGCAGGAAGCCGAGGAGTAGCACGCGGGGCGGGTGGCCCGGACCCGGCGAGCGGGTCGCTGCGGTGCCGCGACGAGTGCGAAGCCCCTCCCGGTCAGGCGAACGCGGCGAGCAGCCGGGCCGTCTCGTACAGCGGCAGGCCCATGACCCCCGAATAGCTTCCGTTCAACGCCGAGACGAATGCGGCCGCGCGGCCCTGGATGGCGTAGGCGCCGGCCTTGTCCGCGGTCTCGCCGCTTGCAACGTAGTCGCGGATGTCAGCGGCACTCAGTTCGCGCAAGCGCACCCTGGTATCGGACAGTTCCATCTCGAAGCGATCGCCAAGGGCGACGCCGACGGCCGAGAGCACCCGGTGTTCGCGGCCGGAGAGCAGCGCCAGCATGCGGCCTGCGTCCTCCCGGCCGGCGGGTTTGCCCAGTATCTCGTCGCCGACGCACACTGCGGTGTCCGCCGCCAGCACCGGCTGGCGTCGCAGGCGCCGCTGCTCCACGACCCGCCAGGCGAGGCGCGCCTTTTCGCCGCACACCCGTCTCACGTACGCCTCGGGCGGCTCCCCCGCATGCGGCGTCTCGTCGAGGTCGGCGCGGCGCGGTGGGGCCTCGCGGAACAGCAGCACGTCGAAGGGCACTCCGATCTGCTTGAGCAGTTCCCGGCGCCGCGGGCTGCGCGAGGCGAGGTAGATCCGAACCGTGGAGAGATTCATTACCGCATTCGGTTGCTCGAACTCGATGATCATGCCTCGGCGCGCCGCGCGCCGGAGAGCCGCGTGTCACCGAGCCCGGACTGGGTGAGCCGGGAGCCTAGCGCAGCGGCGGGGGATGCGCCGTGCGCCATTGCACAGCGCGCCGGCGGCGAGTAGGGGCGCCACGCGGCGCCCGTAGGCGTGGCGCGCTAGCGCGATGTGGCGGGCGCCGCCCTGCTCGCGCGCGGCCGGGATTCGCACGCCGCGCCAGGCGCGTGCTGGTCCGCGCCGGGCACCTCGGCGCGCGGCAGCCGCTGGCCGCGGATCAGGTCGGCGGCCTTCTCGCCGATCATGATGCTGGGCACGTTGGTGTTGCCGCCGGTCACCTCCGGCATCACCGAGGCGTCCACCACCCGCAGGCCCTCGATGCCGCGCAGGCGCAGCTGCGGGTCGACCACCGCATCCTCGTCCGTTCCCATGCGGCAGGTGCCGACCGGGTGGGAACGGTGGTTGCTGCTGTTGCGGATCACCGCCTCCAGGGCCGCGTCGGCCGTGACCTCAGGCCCGGGCGTGAGTTCGCGCTCGATCATCTCCCGCAGGGGACTCCTGCCGAACAGGGCGCGGCAGGCGCGCACCCCGCGGATCATGGCTTGCAGATCCTCCTTCGCCGCATACAGGTTGAGCTGGATGCGCGGTTTGGCGCTCGGGTCGGCCGAACGCAACTGCACCCAGCCGCGCGAATTCGGGTGCATGACACCGATGCGGATCGAGTAGCAGAACAGCGGCGCCTGCGTCACGCCGGGGAGCCACAAGCGCGCGCCGTTGTGGATCGGCATGGGCGTGAGCTGCACGTCCGGGCGGTCGAGGCCGGCGAGGGTGCGCAGGAAGATGTTGGCGGCGGCGCCGTTGCTCGCGAATGCACCGTCGTGCCGCAGGAACCAGCGCGCCACCCCGGCCGTGGCACGGTCCAGGCGCAGGTGACGGGTGAAACCGCGGCGCTCGCGCAGGGCGTACACCGAGATGAAGTTCGGGTGCTCGGACAGGTTGCGGCCCACGCCCGGCAGGGGGTGGATCGGTTCGATGCCGAACGAACGCAGGTGCTCCGGCGGCCCGATGCCCGAGAGCATCAGGATCTGCGGCGAGTTGTAGCTGCCGGCGCACAGCAGCACCTCGCGCGCGGCGCGCGCTTCGCGCGCGGCGCCGTCCTGGAGGTACTCCACGCCCACGGCGCGCCGGTTCTCCACCAGGATGCGGGTGGTGAGTGCGCGGGTCCGCACCACGAGGTTCGGGCGCTTCATGGCGGGGTACAGGTACGCCCGCGCCGTGCTCGAACGCCGGCCGCGGCCGATGGTCGTTTCCATGCGCGAGAACCCGTCCTGGGTCGCACCGTTCGGGTCCTCGTTGATCGGGATGCCGGCCGCGCGGGCCGCCTCCACCAGGGGCTCGAACAGCATGTCCGGGTGCTCGATGGGCGTGACGCGGATCGGACCGTCCGCGCCGTGGTAGAGGCCGGCGCCCCGCCAGTGGGACTCCAGCCTCCTGAAGTAGGGCAACACGTCGGCGTAGCCCCAGCCCTCCAGTCCCTGCGCGGCCCAGCACTCGTAGTCGCGCGCGTTGCCGCGGCTGTAGATGAGGGCGTTGATGGAGCTGGAGCCTCCGAGCGTCCTGCCGCGCCCGATGGGGATGCGCCGGCCGCCGAGGCCCGGTTCCGGCTCGGTCTCGTAGTGCCAGTTGTAGTCGGCCGATTCGCCCACCTTGAGAAAGGCAAGCGGCATCAGTTGCAAGGGGTGGCGGTCCATCCCCCCAGCCTCGAGCACCAGCACCGAAACGCCCGCGTCCTCGGTAAGGCGCGCCGCGAGCACCGCCCCCGCCGAGCCCGAGCCGATCACGATGTAGTCGAAAGACTGCCGGACCCTGTCCGCGCTTTTTCTCACGCCGTCGCCTTTCGCGCCCGCTCGCTCAGCCCTTGCCCGCCGGGATGAGCGGCAGCAGCAGGTGCGAGGGGTACCTGTCGTTGTGATAGATCTTGTGCAGCACGGTCTTCGAGCTGCAGATGTGGTAGGGAATGTACTCGACCGTGGTCTCCAGGCCCGCGCCGGAAGGCATGTCGAGGCAGGTGATCTCCAGGCAGATGCGGTGGCCTTTCTCGAAAAGATTGGCGGTGGACATGATCTCGATCACGTACTCGTTGATTTCGCCCGGAACCACGGGGCGGCGCGAGGAGCGCGTCAGCCGGTGGAAGGGCTTCCAGGGCCTGGAGCGCTTCGGGTCCAGCGCGCGCATCGAGGCCTTCAGCCAGCCGCGCGTCAGCTCGCGCTCCGGGAGGTTCGCGCTCAGATCGCGCTCGCCGTCGCGAGCGGTGCGCACCGTGGGGTCCGGGCCCACGTCCTTCAGGATCACGATCCAGTTGGTGTCGTCCTGGTCGATCGAGGCGTACAGCGTGAGCGAGAGCGGCCCGATCACCAGCGTATCCTCGGGGAGCGGGTCGGTCAGGTAGCGCAGCTTTTGCACCGTGCGCGTCTGCGTGGGCGGCATCTGCACGAAGGCATCCGGGGCGTCGTAGGCCTCGCGGCTGCCGGGTGCGAAGGGCTCCGCGCGCAGCCGCTCCCAGCTGTGCAGGTAGTACTTCGTCCACTGCGTCTGCGGGAGCGGCCAGTCGCTGCCGTAATGCCAGCGGTTCGCGCCCATCACCCAGACCTTCACCGGCGGCTCGTCCATGATGCCGGTGTCGATGCCCTTCAGCCAATGGTCGTACCAGCGCAGGATCTCGTCGTGGAAGGAGTGGAACGGCCGCTCCATGTGCGCGGGACCGGAGAGGATGAGCTTCTTGGGCGAGCCGATGCCCATGAACCAGTGCTGCGCGCCCAGGAGGTGCTGCTTGTAGGTGAGCGCGTGCCAGCCGGCGCCGGTATAGGCCGGCACCCTGATCTTGCCGAATGCCTCTTCCGTGCGCCGCACCGACTCACCCGCCTCGTCGTCGTAGGGGTTGACCAGGGTGTTGAACATCCTGCGGTGCGAGGCGAACAGCTCCCCTTTCATGGTGAGGATGTTGTACATGTGGGAGTAGATCTTGAAGTCCGGGTTCTCCATCGCCTCGCGCCACCACGCCTCCTCCTCACGCGGGAGCTCACCGGGCCGACCCACCGTGCCGTGGAACACGCCCAGGCCCGCGAGCAGGTAGGTGAACACGTGCAGCACCCCGCCGGGGTAGAGGTCGCGCTTGAAGGTGAAGGGCGGTCGGTCGTCGTAGCCGTAGGCGGCGTTGGCGTCGAAGGGGAAGATCGCCTTCAGGTGCGGCGGCTGCAGCATCGCCGCCGCCCACTGCGACGCGGCGTAGGCCGACAGGCCCACCATACCGACGTTGCCGTCGCACCAGGGCTCGCGCGCGATCCACTCGATCAGGTCGTACAGGTCCCAGTCGGGCGAGCCGCCGTCCTCGGACTTGCCCACCGAGCGCGGGTTGCCGATCACGTGCGCGTAGCCGCGCGAGGTGATGTAGCGGCTGTCGCCGGCCTCGGCGCCGCCCTGCCACAGGCCCGACCACGCCGGCTGCGGCGGCAGGAAGTCGGCGAGCGCCGGGGCCTGCAGGTCCTTGTTGTGGGGCGCGAAGGCAAGCAGCGCCGGGAACTTCCCTTGCGCCTCGGGGCGGAACACGTCCACGCAGATGCGCACGCCGTCGCGCATCGGCACCATCACGTCGAGCTGCTGCGTCATGCGCTCGAAGCGCCTGGGCGGGTCGTAGGTCCTGTCGGTTTTCGCGGTGGAATGCTGGGTACCCTTGCCTGCCACGCGCATGCTCCCTCGTTGAATCGATGCGTCAGCGCCGGCCGGCGTGGTGAAGCCGCCCCTTGCCCGCGATTGCGAGCGCGCCGTTCCTGCCCGCTATCGGCATCGCTCCGGTGATGCGAACCCTCGCCACCGGCATGCGGCGGGTCCGAGCTTACCCGCGCGCCGGGCGCGACCCGCGCCCGGGGCGATGATCGGTTCGTGGAAGGCGCCGGAGCCGAAACGCGAGGAGCGCGGTTCTCGCACCGCTCGAATGATACTAGCCGGACAGATCGCACGCGCGGGCGACGCCGCAGGCGGCGAGCGCGGCGCCTGGAACACGCGCCCGATCAGCACCCGGGACGCGCGGGCAATGTTCCGGCCGGCATGTCCTTCGAGATCATCCCTGCTCGCGAGGCGCCGGAGGGCCTGGACAGGCTCGAGGCCGCGACTTGATCCTCGCGCAAGCCGGCGCTTGCGCCGCCGCTGCGGCGCGAAGGCGCGAAGACGGGCAAGAGCCGGATCAGGGCTTGAAGGGTCCGGCTCTGCGCCAGCCCCAGGGCGGGGTTCAGCCAGGATCACGGACTCCCGGTGCGACGGCGTTCGGGGCGAGCAACACGGCGCAGTTCATCGGGTGCGTGCGCGCCTCGCCCCGGGAGCCCGCGGCCCCTGCCGCGCGGATCGACCCTCGACTTCGGCTACCATTACGCCCGCCGAGGCAGCTGGTTTTTCCGAAGTGAAAGAAAAACTTCGACTCACCGAGGTGTGGTGCAAGATCGCGCTGCTGTTCGTATTCAGCGCCTTCTACCTGCTCGCCAATCCCTTGCCCGAAGAGTCGCGCGAGTTCCCGCAGCTCCTTGCCGTGATGAGCTTCGCACTCGCGGCCATCGCGCTCGTCCTCGACTTCACCCGCGGCGAGGCGCCGCAGGGCGAGATCCTGGACGTCGACGACACCGAACTCAAGGTCCAGGACGCCGGCAGGCGGCGCTTGCGCAGGAAGCGCTACTGCCAGTCCTGGGTGATCGTGCTGGTCTCGACCGGGGTCGGTTATCTGGTCGGCTTCCTGTTCACTTCGCTTTGCCTGCTGCTCGGCTTTGCCCTGGTGCTGGGGAGGAAAGAAAAGCGGGTGTTCAACGCGATCGTCGCCGTGGCGACCACCGGCGTCGTCTATCTCGCGTTCGTGGTGGTGATGAAGGTCCCTCTGGTGGGCGGGCTCGCGTGGTAGCGGCAAGGGAACACTCGTGGACGTAGTACAGCATGCGCTCCTGTTCGTGCTCCAGTGGCAGAATCTCGCCGCGCTCGCGGGCGGCACCCTGTGCGGCATCCTGGTCGGCGTGCTCCCCGGCCTGGGGCCCTCGGCCGGCATGGCGCTCGCGCTGCCGCTCGTGATCAAGTGGCATCCCGCGACCGCGCTGATCTTCCTCGGCGCGCTCTACAAGTGCAGCAACTACGGCGGCTCGATCACGGCCATCCTCGTGAATACGCCGGGGGATGCCTCCAACGCGGCGACGCTTCTCGATGGATATCCCATGTGCCAGCAGGGAAGGGGCGGGGTCGCGCTGGGCCTGAGCGCGACATCCGCGATGGTGGGCGGAACGATCGGCATGATCTGCCTGATCGTCGCCGCGCCGCCGCTCGCGGAATTCGCGCTCAAGTTCGGGCCGGCCGAGTATTTCCTCACCGCGCTGCTTGCGCTCTCGATCATCGCCGCGGTCGTGCAGGGCGCGACCATCAAGGGACTCATCTCCGCGGGCCTGGGGCTGCTGCTGTCCACCGTGGGGTTCGACGTGATCACCGGCCAGTTGCGCTACACGTTCGACTGGGCTCCGCTCGAAGATGGCATTCCGCTCATCCAGGCGCTGGTGGGACTGTTTGCCGTCACCCAGGCCTTCGTGCTTGCCCAGAGTAACGAGTCGATTTCGCGCATCGCTCGACTTTCCGGAGGGTTCTGGGAGGGCGTTCTCACCTATTTCCGGCACCCGGCCGCGATCGTGCGCGCTTCGACGATCGGGCTGCTCGTCGGGGTTCTTCCCGCCGTCGGTCAGAGTTCCGCCGGTCTGCTCGCATGGGCAGAGGCCAAACGCTCATCGCGGCATCCCGAGAAGTTCGGCCACGGAAGCACGGAAGGCGTGCTCGCCTCCGAGACCGCGACCAATGCCTGCATGCCCGGAGATCTCGTGTGCACGATCGCCCTGGGCATTCCCGGCAGCCTCGGTGCAGCGATCTTTCTCGGGGTGATGATCATCTTCGGGGTCGCGCCCGGACCGCTGGTGTTCACCGAGAAGGCCGACATCATCTACGCCCTGTTCGTGGCGCTCGTGCTCACGTCGTTCCTGCTTTTCGTGATCGGGATGCTGTTCGCACGGCGCCTGGCGGTGATCACGCTGCTGCCGAATGAAGTGATCGTGCCGATGATCCTGGTGGTGAGCCTGCTCGGGAGCTTCGCGATCCGCAACGAGATGGCCGACGTGCTCATCAGCCTCGCCTTCGGCGCGCTGGGCTACGTCATGCTCAAGGGCGGCTTTACGCCGATCCCGCTGCTGCTCGGCCTCGTGCTCGGGGAGATGGTAGAGACGAACTACCACCGGGCGCTGATGATTTCCGGCGGTTCCTATACCATATTCTATGATTCGATCATCAGCAAAGTCCTGATCGCCCTGACGGTCCTGTCCCTGGCAGGGCCGTATCTCGGGCCCTTCTGGAAAACCCTCACCCAGGGGGAGAAATGAAGGAGGAAACACCATGAGAACGCTCCGGCTTCTCGGTATCGTCCTGACCGCAGGGCTTCTGGCGAGCGGCGCGTACGGCGCCGATTTTCCGGCGAAGCCCGTCAAGCTGATCGTCACGGCCGCCGCGGGAGGGGGCGAGGATACCGAGGCCCGTGCCATCGCTCCGTTCGTCGAAAAACACCTCGGGCAGTCGGTCGTCATCGAGAACCAGCCTGGCGCAGGCGGCAAGATCGCTTTCGAGAAGTTCCAGAAACTGGAGCCGGACGGCTACACCGTCATCACCTACACTTTCCCGAAGAGCGTGATCATCGAGTACCAGGGCAAGGCCGGCTTCCGCACGCGCGATTTCACGCCGATCTTCGCCTGGTCGCGATCGAGCCAGTTGCTGGTCGTCAACTCGGAATCGTGGAGGACGTTCGACGAATTCCTCAAGGCGGCCAGGGCAAAGCCGCTCGCGGGCGGCCTTTCCGGCCGTGGCAGCACCACGGATCTGATGGGGCGCATTGCCCTGGATGATTTCGGCATCAAGGCCAACTGGGTGCCTTACGAGGGCTCCGCAGGCAGCGTGGCGGCTCTCGCGGGAAAGCACCTGGACTTCACCATCTGTCTGGCGACTTCCGCCGTGAACCTGATACGCGCCGGGAGGCTGCGGCCGCTGCTGCTCTTCAGCGACAAGCGCGACCCCTACATCCCGGACGTCCCGATCCCGGCCGATCTCGGCCAGAAGATGACCTTCATCCCGACGCTTCGCGGCGTGGAGGCTCCGCCGAAGACCCCGGCGGCGGTCATCAAGGTCCTCGAAGACGCGTTCACCAAGGCGGCCGCCGAACCGGCCTTCATCGAAACGGCGAAGAAGAGGCAGATCGTGCTGCAGCCGGTCAGCAGCAAGGAATTCGCCCAGGCGGTCGCGGACGTCTATCCGAGGATCGCCAGGTTCCAGGACGTGCTGAAGCAATGACCTGGCCTGTTCAACCGCCCGGCCGTCCTAGTCCTCTCGAATCCCCGTGATCTTGACGATGCGCGCATAGCGCTCGCGCTCGGCGGCGATGTGCCTGGCGAAGGCCTCG
>JADLDQ010000453.1 GCA_020846575.1 Burkholderiales bacterium | reverse complement strand
GGTCGCCGAGAAGGCTGCGGGGTTGCCCAGGCCGCAGACGGCCAGCACTTTCTTGCCCGACAACGCCTTCGCCGGCTGCCCTTCCCCGCCCTGCGCCTTAAAGACCGGGCGCAGGCGGTCGGGCGCATGCCGCGCCGATGCCAGCGCCGCATCCGGTGCGAGTTCCTTCACGCGCGAGCGCACCGCCTCGAGCGCTGCGGGCGATGCCTGGTCGCAGCGCGTGAGGATCACCGCGCCGGCCCGCGCGAGCGCCCCCGGGCTTTCGCGCAGGCGCCCCCACGGCAGCAGGTGCCCGCCGCCGAAAGGGTCGGTCGCGTCCAGCAGCACGACGTCGAGGTCCCGGCGCAGGCGGTAGTGCTGGAAGCCGTCGTCGAGCACCGCAACATCGCAGCCCTTCGCCGCCGCCGCCGCCGAGCCGGCCGTGCGGTCGGGGTTCACGATCACGGGGATGCCCGGCAGCAGGCGCTGCAGTTCGCGCGCCTCGTCGTTGGGCCCGCCGGGCTTGGGCGCGCCGTACCCGCGCATCAGCACCGCCGGGCGCCGCCCGCGCTTCGACAACTCGCGCGCGAAGTACGCCACCGCCGGCGTCTTGCCCGTGCCGCCCGCCGTCAGGTTTCCGACGCTGAGGACCGGGATCGAGGCGCTGCGCGCCTTGCGCAGGCCGGCGCCAAAGGCGAAGCGGTTCAATCCCGCGGCCAAGCCGTAACCGGCGGCGAGGAACGGACCTGCCCAGCGCAGTGCGGGAGGCAGCGGCGATCCCGCGGCGGGCACGACGGACGACGGCGTGCCCGGCGGTGCTTGAAGCGGTTTCGCCGCGCCCGTCTCGGCCGGCGCGCTCATCATCCGGCGTCTCCGCGGTGAACGTGCTTCTCGAAGCCCGCGCGGAGGTCTTCGGGCATGCGCACCGGCTTCCCGTCGCGCCCGACGCAGGCCAGCTCGACGCGGCCTTCGGCCAGCAGCGTGCGCTCGCCGCCGGGGGCCTCGCGCAGGACGCGGTTTTCGAATACGACGCGCAGCTTGCCCAGTTCGGCCAGGCGCGTCTGAACGACGAGGACGTCCTCGAAGCGGCCGGGCTGGTGGTAACGCAGTTCCAGGCGTACCACGGGCATCAGCAGTCCGCGGGCCTCGACGGCGCTGTACGGCAGGCCGGCGGCGCGCATGAACGCAACGCGCCCGAGTTCGAACCAGACGACCGCATTGGCGTG